>JAAYQK010000201.1 GCA_012519325.1 Gracilibacteraceae bacterium
ATATCATTATTTCTTCCTGTCTATATATATTCCATCATTGTTTATATTTGCCTTTTCATATGCCTTTATGGATCTTTTCCCTGTGTTAATCTGCTTTATCTCCCTTTTCATTTCGTTCATTACAGACACAAGCTTTTCTCTGTTGGATTTTTCTATGAGAATTATATCTTGTGCCATTGACATTATTTCTTCGACCTTAAGCTTTAAATTTCTCAATTCCGGATATTTTGTAAAATCAACCTCTTCCAAGGTCTGAACATTTAAGTGCTTTTTCAGCAGATTAAGTCCTTCGGAAAAAGACCTGTCGATTTCATCAACACTGTTTATTACCGTCTGCTTTTGGCCGACAAGGTCCTCCATTTTATCCCCTTTGTTTTCTTCCAGATCTTTTTTTTGATCTAAAGTGATTTTCATTATGCTGTCGAACAGTTCTCTCTTTTTTTCAAGCAGGCTTAAGAGTTCAATTATTGTACTACTCACTTTCTTCATAAACCCTCCAAAAAATCATCGAACGGCATCCTGCTGTTTTGCAAGCTTCACAGCCTTTTCCCAGGTGTCTCTGAGTTCTTCGGCATATCCTGTTACTTCTTCTATAATCGTTAAATCCTTTTTGAAATTTGCCTCAAGCAGTCTCCTGTTCATGTACTCGTACAGCAAAAACAGTTCCTCCGATATTTCATATTGCATATCAAGGGTGCTCATGAACTCTATCAGTATATTCTGCGATTTGATTATGTTATTGTTCGCTTTCTCTACATTCTTCTCTTCTATACCTTGATAAGCAAGCTTCAGGAACCTTACAAGCCCATTATACAGCATTAGGGTCAATTCTTGGGGAGAAGCCGTATTTATCGCATTCTGCCGATACTGCTGATAAGGATTGCCATATTGCCTGAAACTGTTATCCGCACAGGGCTTTGGGCTGACAATATTCCCAGGTTTTGTGCATATCCTTCCCATACCCTGCTGATAGCTTTTTATCGCCTGACTTATCTCTGTCATTCTAAAATCCCTCCGTTATCATTCCGATAGTGTATTATATACCGGTACCCATCTGCTGTGATAACCACAAAATCTGGGCGTTCATTTGGTTTAAGGCGCTTTCCATTGCAGTAAATTTCCTATAATATTGATTTTCCTTGTCTATAAGCTTATCCAGCAAGGTATTGATAATCTGATCCTTAGCTTGTATTTCTTTTGATAATAAGCTATTGTTCTCAGTTACATCACCTATTATGCCTGCCTTTTCCAGCAGTATCCCTTTCCTGCCTTCACTGTTTCTTGTGGTTCTTATATAATCCTGGATAACATCGTACAGCCTATTGGCTATGCCGTTTTCCCTGGTACGGATTGCTCTTTCCTCAGCACTCATATCAGGAGAGTAACGTATATCTGATTCTTGTGTGAATAATTTGATTACCTCATCCGGCGAATTGATTATAGCCTCCTTAAGCTTGGCCTCGTTTATCACCAGCTTTCCCCTCTGTTCCCAGTTTCCTGTTGTAATCCCTATGGAATACAGCTTACTTGAAACCCCGTCCACTTCCTTATACAGCATATTCCTCATATCGTTTAAGAAGCGGCTTAATATACCATCGTTATTCAACATACCGGATTTTGCCTTCTCTTCCCACAGTTCTATTTCCTTATCGCTCATTACTGCCCTCTGCTCTTCCGTAAGAGGAGGAAAATCCCTGTATACTTTTTCATTAAGCTCGCCATTTATCTTATCCAGCAATTCGTTATACATATTTACAAAACCTTTTATAAGTTCAAGAGCCTTTGTCGGGTCACTTTCTACTTTTATATCTATTGAATCAGTTGTATTTGATTTTAAACTAAAGGAAATACCGTTTATAGAAAAGTCATTACTATCCCTGGTTATTATCTGAGGTCCTGAACCGTTATCAAGAGTTATAGAAGCATCAGTTCCTGTTTCATTCGCTCCTGCCAGTCCCAAAACTTCCATGAGATTGCCGTTTCCCGGCACATCACTTATCTGCACCTTAGCAGTTACTCCCATTGCCTTTGACTGAACAATGAATACATCATTAAGCTGATCATATGACATATTTACCC
>JAAYQK010000202.1 GCA_012519325.1 Gracilibacteraceae bacterium
GGTAAATATAGTAAACAGGAAATAAAGCGCATCGAAAATTGGTTAAACAATTATCCAAGGAAGATCCTGGATTACTATACTCCACTTGAAGCCTATAATCAGGTTGCTTAACAGAGGCGACATTTAAATTTGCAATTTAGTTCTCAGGGGATAATATAATAAAATAATTGCCAAGTATTAAATTCTATGTTAAAATATATACTTGCAAGTGCACATCCATAAAGAAAGAGGTGAATAAAATGAAAGAAGGAATCCATCCGAAGTATGGAACAGCAGTAGTTAAATGTGCTTGTGGAGAAACATTTGAGACAGGCTCGGTAAAAAAAGAAATTAAGGTAGAAATTTGCTCAAAATGTCATCCTTTCTTTACAGGAAAGCAGAAGCTTGTTGATACTGGCGGACGTGTTGACAGATTTAAGAAGAGATACAACTTGAATAATCAAGAAAATAATGAAGAATAATTAATAGAGGTTAAAGCGGACTTTAACCTCTAATTTCATATGGGGGTCGGATTATATTATGTATGGGCCGAAGAACCATGGATGGATAGAAATAATTGTAGGGCCAATGTTTAGCGGCAAGAGCGAAGAGCTGATCAGAAGAATCAACAGGGCGAGAATTGCAAAACAAAAGGTCCAGGTATTCAAGCATAGTATTGATAATCGTTATGTAGTTGATCATGTTGTGTCACATAATGGGATCAAGATCGAAGCATTGAAGGTCTCCAGTTCCAAAGACGTTGAGAGGTATATAGAGGATGATACTCTTGTCATAGCCATAGATGAAGTGCAGTTCTTCGACAAGGGCATTGTAGACTTGTGTGTTAAATTGGCTGATGAGGGAAAACGAGTAATTTTGGCAGGCCTTGATCAGGATTTCAGGGGAGAGCCCTTCGGCCCTACTCCGGAATTGATGTCAGCCGCAGAGTTTGTGGACAAGATTCAGGCTATATGCATTAAGTGCGGTAATCCGGCTACCAGAACCCAGAGGATGATAAACGGAAAGCCGGCATCCTATAATGATCCCATAATACTGGTAGGCGCTAAGGAAAGCTACGAGGCCAGGTGCAGAAAGTGCCACCAGGTACCTGGAAAAAGTGAGGATGAAAAATTATGAGAATAAAGCCGAAAGCTGTAGGAGGCCAGGCGGTTATTGAAGGCGTTATGATGAAGGGCGCCGAGGATATTTCCATTGCCGTGCGGAAGCCTGACGGCGAGATAGTAGTAAAAAAGGAAAAATTAAAGAGCAGCAGGAAGAAAATATCCAAGATACCCATAATTAGGGGCATATTTGCATTTGTGGACTCAATGGTCATAGGTGTCAAATCCCTCTTGTATTCCGCCGAATTTGTAGATGTGGAAGATGAGAGAGAGAAGAAGAAGCCCTCCAAGCTGGATGAGTTTATGGAAAAGAACGTGATATGGGTATCGGTTGTCATATCAATAGTGTTCTCGGTAGGCCTCTTTATACTGCTTCCTACCGTGCTGGTGGGCTTGTTGAAGAGTTATACCGATAATACCCTTATACTCAACGGGATTGAGGGTATAGTAAGATTAACTATTTTCCTGAGCTATATTGCTGCCATATCTCAAATGAAGGATATCAGGAGAGTATTTGAATATCACGGGGCAGAACACAAAAGCATATTCTGTTATGAGCATGGAGAAGAACTGACTGTGGAAAATGTGAGAAAGTACGGCAGGCTTCATCCCAGGTGCGGCACCAGCTTTCTTTTCATAGTAATGATGGTAAGCATACTCCTCTTTTCGTTATTCAACTGGTCAGGAGTATTCATGAGGCTTCTTATCAGGATTCTGCTCATACCCATAGTAGCCGGAATATCCTATGAGATAATAAAATGGGCGGGCAGAAGCCAGAACAAGCTTTCCTGCGCCGTATCCGCTCCGGGGATGTGGCTGCAGAAGCTGACCACCAGGGAACCGGACGACAAACAGATAGAAGTGGCTGTTGAAGCTCTTAAGAATGTTATTGTGGCTGATCCGGAGGCAGATGACTGGTAATGCGGAGTATTAGGGAAATATTAAAAAAGGCGGCTGATAAGCTCATTGAGAGCAGGAATACGAATACACCGGTACTTGATGCCGAGCTGCTGCTTCTGCATGTTTTGAAGCAATCCGGCATGGAATTTGACAGGATAAAGCTCCTGACACAATCCGGCTATTTGGTTGATGAGAGGGCTGCAGGAAAGTATATGAGCCTTATAGACGAAAGGAGCAAAGGCAAGCCGGTGCAGTATATTACCCAAAAGCAGGAGTTCATGGGCTTTGAACTGTTTGTTAAGGAGGGGGTTCTGATACCCAGGGCTGATACCGAAACGGTTGTGGAAAAGGTTCTTGAGAAGGCTTCCGGAATGAATAAGCCGAATATAATAGATATGTGCACAGGCAGCGGTGCAATAGCCGTCAGCCTTGCAGGCAATATACCCGATGGGAGGGTTTGGGCTGCCGATATTTCAGACATTGCCCTGGAGTGCTGCAGAATCAATGCGGCAAGATACGGATTTGAGAAAAGAATAAGAGTGATTAAGAGTGATTTGTTTGAGAATATCAAGGAGGAAGGACTGATAGGCAATACGGATGTTATTGTGTCCAATCCTCCTTATATAGAAAGTGAGGCCATTAAAGGACTGGATGTAAATGTCAGGTGCTATGAGCCTCATTTGGCTCTTGACGGGGGCAAAGACGGGCTTGTATACTATAGAAGAATTGTGAATGACGCTTCGGAATTCCTTAAGCATAACGGAATAATTGCTTTTGAAGTGGGTTACGATCAGGGGGACAGAGTAAAAAACATAATGGAAGAAAGCGGGCATTATGAGGATATAAACATTGAAAAGGACCTTTCAGGCTGTGATAGATGCGTCTGGGGACGTAAAAAGTTATTTGGAGAGTGATAGGATGCTTGACAAACTGGAGTCTATTGAAGATAAATTTGAGGATTTAAGCCATAAAATAAGCGATCCTGAAGTAATTGCCGAACAGAGCACCTGGCAGAAGCTTATGAAAGAGCATGCAAACCTTGAACCCATTGTTGAGAAGTTCAGGGAGTATAAGTCCGTATTGAAAGGGATCGAAGACTCAAAAGAATTGCTTCTGGAAAAGCCGGACAAGGATTTTGAAGAGATGGTAAGGCTTGAGCTGGAAGAGCTGCAGGAGAAACAGGAGAAATTGGAGGAGGAGTTGAAGATACTTCTGCTTCCAAAGGATCCCAATGATGAAAAGAACGTAATAGTTGAAATAAGAGGTGCTGCCGGAGGAGAAGAAGCGGCGCTGTTTGCCGGGGACCTTTTAAGAATGTATATGAGATATGCTGAAAGAATGGGCTGGAAGATTGAAATGCTGAGCTCCAACCCCACGGATATCGGCGGCTATAAAGAGGTCATATTTGAAATAGAAGGCAAGGGTGCGTACAGCAGGCTCAAATACGAAAGCGGTGCCCACAGGGTACAGAGGATTCCCAGCACTGAAGCAGGCGGCAGGATCCATACTTCAACCTCAACGGTGGCAGTGCTTCCGGAAGCTGAAGATGTAGATGTGGAAATTAACATGAACGATCTGAGGATAGATGTGTTCCGGTCCAGCGGGCACGGAGGACAGAGCGTAAATACCACAGACAGTGCCGTAAGGGTGACACACCTGCCTACGGGATTTGTTGTGTCCTGTCAGGACGAGAAGTCGCAGCTGAAGAATAAAGAAAAAGCCATAAAGATATTAAGGTCCAGGCTGCTAGAGCTGGAAACGGAAAGGCATAATGCCGAAATAGCAAACGACAGGAAAAGTCAGGTAGGCACGGGGGATAGGAGTGAAAGGATCAGAACCTATAATTTTCCCCAGGGAAGGGTTACAGACCACAGAATAGGAATGACGCTGTATCGGCTGGATGAGTTTTTGGACGGAGACCTGGATGAAATGATAGATGCGCTTATAACAAGCGCACAGGCAGAAAAGCTTAAAGGCGCGGATTAAAACCGCGTCTTTTTAGTGCCCGCATTTGATATATGTACATTATTATGCTATAATAATGGCATAATAATTGAGAGGTGATATATTATGCCGCAAATCAGGCCTATAACTGATTTGAGAAATACTAATGAAATTTCTGAAACATGCCACAAATACGGTGAACCAATCTTTATAACAAAGAACGGATACGGAGATTTAGTTGTGATGAGTATGGATACATATGAACGCCAACTTGCTCTTGTTGATGTTTATAAGAAGCTTGCCGAGGCAGAAGCGCAAATTGAAAAGGGCATTCCAATGCTTGAAGGAGAAGAGGTTTTTAAGAAGCTGAGGGATAAATATGTCAAAAAGTAGTTTTCATTTGAAGTTCACAGCCGTGGCATATGATGATTTGGAACAGATATACAGCTATATTTCAAAAAAGCTGCTTGCTGAAACAGCTGCTGACAACCTGCTGGGAAAAATAGAAAACAGTATAATGAGATTAAGGGATTTTCCTTATTCCGGCAGCCTTGTTTCGGATGAGCCGTTAAAAAAAAGAGGTTACCGTAAGTTA
>JAAYQK010000203.1 GCA_012519325.1 Gracilibacteraceae bacterium
AATACTGAATCTCGGGGAGTATTGGGATGAATCGGGACTTGTGAAGGATAAGTACTACATCATTAACTGTAATAAGCAGATAAAAATGCGGTTTGAGAGTGCATACAGGTATCTGAAGGCAGCAAAGGAAATGCAGGATGATATGGAGGCAATTATCGGCGAAGGAGTAGACAGGGAAAGACTGAACAAGCTTAAGACGGAGCTGAGATACGAGCTGGTGGACGGTATTCGGATTATTAACAGAAATGCAGGTATAAGACATCTTTTCGACAGCTCAATAACTCCTGAGGGCCTGGTGGATTATATTGAAACTATAATACAGAGCAACTTTATATGCTATTATCTGAAAGGGGGAGTAGGTACAGTCTCCACTGAAATACTCTCCTATCTTGCCGATGAATACAACATGAAAGGCTATAGGGTTGAATTATATCACCAGCCTCTAAATCCTGACAGATTGCAGACCCTGGTGGTTGAAGACCTGAAAATTGCAATAACCATAAATCCCAAAACAGAAATGAAGGCGTATAAGATAATAAATCTGGATAAGGTAATTGACGAGGACAAATATAAGGATAAGGCAGAGCTGCTGAAAAAGGACGGAGAAGCATACCTTATGCTGATGGAGGAAGGGGTAGCCAGAATAAAAATGGCGAAGCTAATCCATGACGATATGGAGAAAAGCTATGTGGGCAGCATGGACTTTGCAGCAGTTACGGAGCTGAGGAATAAGACAGTTGAGAGGATAAAGGGAATATTGAGAAATAAATAGAAAACAAAACAGAACCTCAGGGGTTGTTATACCCGGGGGTTCTGTTTTTATCCCTAAGCCGCTGTTAGATTTTAAATTGACCGACCAGTTGTTTCAGAAGCTGTGCTGAATTCGCCAGGGAATTTGCATTTTCCGTAATGATTTCCATAGAGCTGTTCTCCTCTTCAATTGAGGCGACCGTCTCTTGAATTCCGGCAGAGTTTTCTTCAGATATTGCCGCTATTTGATCAGCTGCGGTATTTATTTTTTTACTGTTCTGAGATATTTCATCCAGGTTCATGGCGACATTTTTGATCCTTTCAGCCATTGTGTTTATTTCTGTATTAATTCTTACAAATACCTCTCCGGCAGACTTAATCCCGGTAGTTCCTTCCTGTACGCTTTGATATCCTTTTTCCAGGGAATCCGCCATTGATTTGGATTCAACCTGTATTCCTGTTACAATATCCTTTATCTCTTTTACTGATTTTGCAACCTGCTCTGCCAGTTTTCCGATTTCATCGGCAACCACTGCAAAGCCTTTACCGACCTCACCTGCCCTGGCTGCTTCGATAGCAGCATTTAGTGCCAAAAGGTTTGTTTGTTCGGCTATATCATTTATTATGTGGACTAATACGGATATCTTTTCAGAGTTATTCTCCAGCTGTTTAACATTGGATACGGTACCTTTAAGTATTTCATTGACATGGTTCATTGTTTCAATGGAAGCTTCCATTTGTTCCGATCCTTCGGCTATTACTGCAGAAATATCTTCCGATGACACCTGTAGTGCTTCTTTATTCGTATTTGCATTATCGATCAAATCTGTAAAATTAAATATTGAATTGGCAATTTCACTGGCTGAGCTTGCTTGTTCTTCAGCGCCTGCGGACATTTCTTCCATGGTTGCGGCTATCTGCCCGCTTCTTTGTTGTACTTCAGAGGCAATCTCCATAAGGCTTTTGCTTTCTTCATCTACTTTGCAGGAGGATTCAGTTATTTCGCCGATCATCTCCTGCAGCTTATACAGCATTTTATTTATTGACCCGGATAGCCGCCCAATCTCATCACGGCCGTTGTATTTAAGCGGTTCCACATTCAGTTCCCCGACAGATATTTTATCGGCCAAGCTTACCACTCTATTTAAATTACCGCTAATGCTTCTGCTGATAATATATACAATGATGCTGCCAAGGGCTATCGCCAATATGACGGAAATCAACAGCATCCTGATGGAATTTTCAATATCCCTGTAAGCCGACTGCATTTTTAATTCTCTTAATTTATCCACCTCTGCTTTTATATCTTTAAACAATTGAACGGTAGGGATTCTAAAACTGGATGCTTTAACAATCGCATCCAATGCGGCATCTCGATTATTTTCCTGCATATAGGGTACAAGAGTATTTATAAAGATATTATCCATTTCTTCATTGTTTTTCTTTACCCTGTCAAACAGAAACATTAAATCATCAGTATCCATCTTTGGTTCAATCCTGGCTTCAATATCTGAATATTCCTTTTCTACCAGCGTATATTCATCAATTAAGCTTTCGCGGGGGAAATTTGAATAATCCATAATAATTAATTGTTTTTCTCTGAATAGAGATGTCATATGAGTTAAGTCTATTGACCTTTCAGCGGTTAAATCTATTGTCGACAAAGCATCTTTAATTTGAAACAAGGAAATAGTAACGAAGCATGATGCAATAACAAAAAATACAATTGTGGCAAAAAATGCGATTCCATACTTAAAACTAATTCTGAAATTTCTCCATCTCAGTGCTGTCATATATCTTCCTCCATAATAAATTGTATTATGTTACATATTATACCATAATATTAATATTGTGTTTTCACAACATTTATGAAATCCGAATATGTCAAAGAATTGGCTGTAACCCTGATTTTTGTTGTATAATGTAATAGTGATGTTATATTGATAGAAAGTTAAGGTGTTGATTATGGGTTTTATTCTTGGATGCATTCCTCCCGAAAAGGAAGAAAAAACTTCACTGCACTTTCTGTTTCAACAAAGAAACCTGCTGGTAAAAAGGCTGGAGAAAGGGTATACGGTGCCTGATTCTGAGGATATGGCATATTTGGGATATAATTTTACGGACAAGTTGTATGCAGGGAGCCTGGACGGACATTCCTGCTATACTGCAAGTTATCCCAAGAACAGTCTGATTCCAAAGGGAATGGAATTTTTAGGGCTTAGAGAGCTGTACGGGCAAATGGATGATATAATACTGAAGATAGCTTTTCGTGCCGTTCAGATAGTAGTTTGGGATGAAACCCACAGGTTTTGCGGCGCCTGCGGAGAAGCTACAGTAAGAAAAATCGAAGAGCATGCAAGGGTATGCCGTAAATGCGGACAGGTCTTCTATCCCCGTCTGTCTCCCGCAGTTATTGTTGCCATAACAAAAGGGGATAAGCTGCTGTTAGCCAGGAATAAAAGCTTCCCTCCGGGGCGTTACAGTGTGCTGGCAGGCTTTGTTGAAGCAGGAGAGACTCTTGAAGAGTGTATAAAGCGGGAAATAAAAGAAGAGGTAGGTATAGAGGTAAAAAATATACGGTATTTCGGCAGCCAGTCCTGGCCTTTTCCTCATTCGTATATGCTTGCATTCACGGCAGAGCATGATAAAGGCGAGATACGAATAGACGATAGTGAGCTTGCAGACGCCGGATGGTTTGGCGCTGATGAAATGCCTGATATCCCGGGAACAATAAGCATCTCAAGGAAACTGATAGATTGGTTTATAGAAAATCACCCCTGATGAAAATACATCAGGGTTTTTATTTTTTATATTACAAAATAAAAACATTGGCATTTTTAAAGGATTTTTCTATATTATTGTAGAAGTATTAGTTGTTTGAGTCGAATCCGCACTATATTTGTATTGACGGTTTTGGTAAGGAGTGTGATAGGTTGATACAGCTGAGGAATGTAAGCAAGGAATTTGCAGATGGCAATAAAGTGTTGAAGAACATAAACCTGACCATTAACAACGGAGAATTCGTTTTTCTTGTAGGCTCAAGCGGAGCCGGCAAGTCAACCATAATAAAACTGCTGCTCAAGGAGATGGAGCCAACTACAGGCACTATTATCGTGGGAGATAAGGATATTACAAAATATAGAAGAAGAGATATACCCTTTCACAGGAGAAATATCGGAGTAGTATTCCAGGATTTCAGACTGCTGCAGGATAAGACAGTCTATGAGAATGTCGCTTTTGCAATGGAAGTTATTGAAGCTCCTCCAAAGGAAATAAGGCGCCAGGTTCCGATTATACTGAGCATGGTCGGACTGAGCAGGAAATCCGGTTTATATCCCCAGCAGCTTTCAGGGGGGGAACAGCAGAGAGTATCCTTGGCCAGAGCAATGGTCAACAGCCCTTCGATACTTATTGCCGATGAGCCTACGGGAAACCTGGACCCTGATATGTCATGGGACATTATGAAGACATTGGTTGAAATAAATCAAAGAGGTACGACTATATTAATGGCCACCCACGCCAGTGATATAGTAGACAAAATGAAGAAGCGGGTTATTGAAATAGAAAACGGAATTATTACCAGGGATGAAATGAAAGGTGGATACAGCGGTGAAGCTTAGGACAGGTAAGTTTTTCATCAGAGAAGGATTCAGGAACCTTAAAAGGAACGGCACCATGAGCACTGCGGCAATAACTTCGGTCATTGCGGCACTATTGGTAATAGGGATATTCTTCATTATAGTGATAAATATAGATTATGCGGCAACAAAGCTGGAATCACAAATCGAGATGATGGTATACCTGGAAGACGGATTGAGTGAAAATATCATAAATACTATGGAGACAGAGATCAGATCAATTAATGGTGTTAAATCCGTGGAGTTCATATCCAAAGATGTAGCCCTCAAAAATCTGGAGAAAAACTGGGGCGAAAACTCCTATCTTTTAGAGGGGCTTGAAGGGGACAATCCTCTTCCGGATGCGTTTCTGATAACTCTTTCAGATCCTTCAAAAGCATCCGCTGTGGCATTGTCGGTATCATCAATATCAAATATTGAAAAGGTGGTATATGGTAAGGAGGAGCTTGCAAAGCTTCTGAATGCGACTTATGTGATGAGGATAAGCAGTGCCGCTATTATCCTGATACTGCTGTTTATATCGGTATTCATAATTGCAAATACCATAAAGCTTACCGTGTATGCAAGAAGGAGAGAAATTGGAATTATGAAATTTGTAGGGGCTACGGACTGGTTTGTAAGGATGCCCTTTATAATAGAAGGTATTATTGTCGGAATTATAGGAGCTGTGTCAGCTACTGCAATATTGGGGGCAGGTTACTACTACTGCTCCGGTCTTATTAAAAACCAGATGATAGGCTTAATGTCAATATCACTTATACCCTTTAAGCAAATTATATCAAGCATGGTAGTACTTTTGATCATTGTGGGGGTTGTAATTGGAGCAGCAGGAAGCCTGATTTCCGTAAGAAGGTTTATTAAGGTTTAGGAGGTGTTAAATTGTTCAAAAAAATTGCTGCGATTCTGATAATATTTATACTTTTAGTGCCCCATACCGGCATTTATGCGAATACCAGTGACATTGACAAGCTTCAGGCGGATCAGAATAGGCTTAATCAGCAGATAAAGCAGACCCAGAGCAGTATTAACAAAGCAAAGAATGAGAAAAAAACCGTGGCAATGGCTATAGAAGACCTGGACAAAAGGCTTAATCAGGCTGAGGATGAGCTTTCCAGCGTTGAAAACCAGCTTTTTCAATTGGAAAATCAGATAGCTTTGACCACAAGGGAGCTTGAGAGAGCTTCAACCGAAGCTGCTAATCAGAAAGAGCTTTTGAAAAAGAGAGTCAGGGTCATGTATGAAAACGGAAATGCCGGATATATGTCAGTGATATTGAATTCCACAAGCTTTTCGGATTTCATATCCAATGTCGATTTTCTCAAAAAAATCATCAGCTTCGACATGAATCTGCTGAATAAAATGAAAAGCTACCGGGATTCTGTTGCGGAAAAGAAAAATAGGCTGGCATCGGAACTGGAAGAGAAAGAAAGGCTTAAGAATGAGA
>JAAYQK010000204.1 GCA_012519325.1 Gracilibacteraceae bacterium
ATCTTGAAAGCCGGCCTTGTATATATACTCCTCCGATTCCATTTGAAAATATCGGGAATGGGCTTTGCAGGCTCAATCTTGCGGCAAGGCAGAATTCCGATATTGATATTGAAACTCTAAACCGGTTCTTTATAAGCACATCAAATTCTGTAAAAGGAAGCATGCAGTGCTTTAAGCAAAAACTGGAGGTATTTAAACAATGCTGCATTGAAGGCTCTTTGCCATATGAGCCTGATAAAGTTGAAGCCTGGCTGGATGAATACGTGAAGAAGGGCTGCCCCCCGGTGCATCACAGCGGGGAATACAAGGAATTGTATTATCCTGCATACCGTGTAATAAAGATTGATTATATGAATTACATTGAGGTATTTCGAAAAATAGATTCACTGATGAAATCACATGACAGAATCCTTGTGGCTATTGACGGAAGCTGCGGTTCGGGGAAAAGTACGCTGGCTTCTCTTATAGGCGGTATATATGATTGTAATGTTTTTCATACCGACCACTTTTTCCTGAGGCCTGAGCAAAGGACAAAGGAAAGGCTTGAAGAAGCCGGAGGCAATATGGATTACGTTCGCTTCAGGGAGAAAGTAATTGACGGAATAAAAAGCGGCAGGGAATTCAAGTACCATATTTATGATTGTAAAAGGGGAGAGATGGGAAATAGTACCACAGTGCAGTCCAAGCAGCTGAATATAATAGAAGGTGCTTACAGTATGCTCCCCACTTTAATCGGATACTATGATTTAAAAGTTTTCCTCAGTATTGATGAAAAAACACAAAGGGAAAGAATACTGAAAAGAAACGGCGAGACAATGCTGGAACAGTTTTTGTCCAAGTGGATACCTATGGAAAACAAATACTTTGAGGAATTAAAGATAGAAGAAAAATGCGATTTGGTATACAGGAATAATCGCTAGAAAAATACAGAATGAGAAGCTCCTTTACGGTATGTACCGGTTTTGCCGTAAGGGAGTTTTTATTTTTTGCATTAGCTCCCACAGCATGTAACATATCAGCAGGCAGATGAATAATATGGAAGGGAAAACGTATAAAGGGGGGTCAATGATGGCAAAAGGCTATACCTATGATCATATGTACAAACCTGAAATGCTTGTAGCTCCGCACTATGAAATACCTGTTATGGGTCCCGAATTCAGGCTGGCGACCGCATACATTCCTTACCAGGTGCTTCAGAAGGTTTATGAGCCGATGAAGGGGTTAATGAGAGGGACAATTTTCCCGGAGTTGTACCGGCCATATGTAAAGATGAAAAAGGGCAGAGAAGATTGAGGAAAGGAAGGTATTGAGATGGATATAAGCAGAGACAGGCTTGAACTGCTTAAGGAAATAATGGCGGTTGATTTCTCTCTGGTAGAGCTGAATTTGTATCTGGATACGCATCCGCTGGATCAAAGGGCGCTCAGGCTTCACAATGAATATGTGATGAAGCGTGAGATGCTCAAGAGAAAATATGAAGAAGAGTACGCACCGATAACTCATAGATTTACAAGCGATTGCCCCTGGGAATGGATAGAGGATCCCTGGCCGTGGGAAATCGACTACGAGATGGGAGGGAGATAGTATATGTGGGTATATGAGAAAAAGCTCCAGTTTCCGGCATGGGTAGAGGGCTGTGACCTGCATATCGCAAAGCTGCTTTTTGCACAATATGGCGGCCCGGATAGTGAACTGTCAGCCGGTATTAGATACCTGTCTCAGAGATATACAATGCCTATACCGGAGGCAAAGGCGGTATTGACAGATATCG
>JAAYQK010000205.1 GCA_012519325.1 Gracilibacteraceae bacterium
AAAAATATAAACGGAGTAACTTGCATAATAATAAATTTGGTATAATTATATTGGATGAGTCCAATCCATTAATAAACTCATAAAAGAGAAGAGTGATATGACGCACGTCAGTATTAACCGGAACTCTGATACCCCTATTTATCTGCAGATAAAAAACCAGATTAGGGATATGATAATCTCCGGAAAACTGCCTGCCGGTAAGAACATATTTTATCAGGAAACAAAAGCCGGAGTTCTATCTGTGGAGTTATCCAACATCAATAATGAAAAGGTATTCATAATGATCCAGACATTGCCTAAATTTGAAGTATTTGACCCGAGTAAAAGTGAAATTGCGGGATTAATAGGCTTAGACGAGGATAATCTGATAGACTTACCGGCTATGAGGGTCAGTACAGGGATATGGTGGCTTGTGTTCGGAGTCAAAACACTGGATAAGCTTATGACATAGTCGGTATCACTCCTTTCTGTCTCGAAACTCTGGACCCGGAATACGACTATCACCTGAGAGGGATTACTCCTTATGCCGAAGTAGCAGAAGAACCTGCCCTGCTGTGTATATGCAAGCATTTCCAGGAATAATGGAAAAATAAGCTACGTAAGGGTAGTGGATACTGCCGTTACGGTTCTGCAAGGAGTAATAAAGATTACAGATTAGCAAGGAGGAGGAAAAAATATGTGTAAAATTGGTATGATAGGCGGTTTTTCACCAGAATCTACTTTGGATTACTATCGTTTGCTTATTGAATCTCATAGACGCAATGTAGGTAGTAAAAGTAATCCGGAAATCATAATTTACAGTATGGATGTTAACTATCTCATGAAATTGGTTGGAAATAAACAATGGAATGAACTTACTCAATGGTTAGCCGATGGTATAGACGTGCTGTATAAGGCAGGTGCAGATTTTGGATTTATTTCCGCCAATACTCCTCACATAGTATTTGACAAAGTTCAAGAATTGTCATCTATTCAGCTGTTAAGTATTATAGATGAAACTCGTAAACATATTGAAAAGACCGGGATTAAAAAAGTTGGTTTACTTGGAACCAAATTTACAATACAAAGCGGGATTTTTCAAAGAGCATGTAAAAATACTCAGATATTTGTTCCAAATGAAAAAGAACAGGAGTATATCCATAATAAGATTGCATCCGAGATAGAACTTGGCATTATTCTTGATGAAACACGAGAAGGAATGCTGGATATAATTAAAAGGATGATTGAAGATAACTCAATTGAGGGGGTAATACTTGGCTGTACAGAGCTGCCGTTATTACTCACCAAAGATGAATTTGGCATACCATTCTTTAATACCACCAGAATACATGTTGAAAGCGTTATAAAATATTACTTGGATATAATTGAAAAAAGGAAAATATAATGCCAGGGAAATTTTACTTCCTGGCATTTATGCTTTCCAGCACTTGTATATATCTTTTCTCCTATGCGCAAGAAGGGGAAGCTCCCTTCTCACTTTTTCCACATAATCAAGATTCAGTGTCTCCATAAGCAGCCCTTCCTTTTCATCCATGCGTGCGACCACCTCTCCCCAGGGAGAGACAATAATGGAATTGCCGTAGGAAATGTAGCAGAAATTCACGTCTCTGGCCGGTGCCGTTCCTATTGTATAAACCTGATTGTCTATTGCCCTGCTTCTGAACATTACTTCCCAATGGGCAGGCCCTGTTGTCATATTAAATGCGGCAGGTACTATCAACACCTTGGCTCCTTCATCCACCATCAGCCGCGATAGCTCCGGGAAGCGGAAGTCATAGCAGATTGCCACGCCCATTTTACCGAATTCAGTCTCGAATACTGTGACCGCATTCCCTGGGGTTAAGGTTTCAGATTCCTTAAAATACTGTCCCCCCTCAACCGCTATATCAAACAGGTGCATTTTTCTGTGCTTTGCTATTTTATTTCCCTTCCGGTCAAAGACATAACAGGTATTGAATATTCTTCCCCTCTCATCCTTTTCCGGTACAGTCCCTGCTATGAGGTAAATTCCATATGTATTTGCCAGATCCGAAAGCATACCATAGCATTCGCCCCCCTCTTCTTCTGCGTACAGGGGGAAGTTGGAGGTTTTGTAAGGGCAATTGAACATTTCAGGAAGTACTGCCATGTCAATATTCTGCTCCGCCGCTTTTTTGATAAACTCTCCGGCGTTTACAATATTTCTCAGCTTATCCTCCTCCACATGCATTTGAACCAGTGCGACCTTGACTTTGCTCATACAATTTCCCTCCTTATTATAATCTGACCTTTCTATAATTCTTATTATAATGAATTCAGACAACAGGTTCAAGTTCTAAGAATTTGAGGGTTTTTCGCCTTAACGCCTTATCTATCTTTTTAATGCATTCCGCAGCATATGCATCCTCAAGAAGTGCTTCGTTGTACCATGGTTCATAAATTAGCCGGCTGCTTCCAAAGTATCGGGCTTTAATCAAAATCTCCGGACGGTATTCAAAATGAAGTATGTCAAAATGCCCCCATTTTCCTCCCCAAATGAAATTGTTCTCTTCAAACAGCTCAACAATTTCACCGGGATATGAGGACAACCTTTTTTGCCCCTCCTCCCTGGAAGCCCACTGCCAATAATCCCTCTTGTCACTTGCAAGATCTATGGCTATACCGTATGAATGAGGGCTCAGGCGGTTTGTACCTGAAATAACGCGATAATTGTAGGTGCCGCTGCAGGGATATACACAAGCTCTGATGTCTTTTCTATTTTTTGCTGCTGAAGCAAGTTCATCCATAACATTCTTTAAAGCTTCTGCAGCCTTATTGTTCCTATTGAACTGAAACGCCCCGTATCCGGTATTGACATTAATAAGGTTTCCTTCAATCTGCTGCCTGGAGCCTCCATAGACCTCATTCAGCAGGCTGTATACCCTGGAACGTCCCGGATCATAATTTATGTCCATAAGCTCTTTTATGGGCCCGATAGGATAAGCCTGTTCCATCATATCCTGCAAATCAGGGTATGCAATTTTTGCCTCCATGCCCTTTGTTTTTTTATCGTCATATAATATCTTCCTTCCGGACTTCATTGTTACATATACCTGGCCTTCCAGCTTCTCTACGCTTTCAATGTGCTCAGGATATGCCATCATCAGGCAAAGAAGGTCCTGCTTCATGGTAATTTCATAGGATGACTCAACCGGTTCGATATAAGCGAAACACGGCTGCGTGTTGTTTGCGGTATATGCAAATACCGTAATCATAGAAAGTATCGAAACTAAAGAAATCCACTTCTTTGTTTTACCGTTGAATACATATGAAGCAAACAGCAGCCTGAAGATAATAAAAATTGACAATGCCCCGAACAATGGATAGAAGAAGCTTATAAGCCCTTTGAATTCCAGAAAGGCCAGGGGCAGGCAGCAAAGAACAGTGAAGAAGCAAGTTTGGTTATATGATATATGCCTGTTCTTGCTCAGCCTTTTTGCTATGCTAAAGGCATTTGATACGGCAGTTGAAAATATCTCACACCATATGCAAAGGGCAACAACACTTTTTATTATCCTTCCAAGGCCTGAGGTTATGAAGTCCATGGGTATCGAATAATTAAACACTTGGGGGCTCTTGAGAGTAAGGCTTATATTGAGCATCACAGACAAAAGCATGAGCCCCATTGCGCCTAAGAAAACTCCGGTTTTGAGAACCGACAGGTTTTTAACTTTCTCGGGTATTGCAGACAGCACCCCAATGGAAAGAAAAGTATTATAACTGCAAAAAAACAGAAAGTAGAATACAGGCTTGAAAAAACTGCCATCATAGTTCTCCGAAAGCCTTAACCGAAAACCCTCGATATCGCCGTTCATAATAGTTGCTGCCAGTACCACAGTAATGACAGCAAAAAGCATTGGAACTATAACGGAATTTATATTAAGTATTCCTGTCAGTGAATGAAGTATTATGATAAGTGTCAGAACTGCCATGAGAACTACCCCCAAGGTATGGGGCAGCCCCAGGCTTTCATGGAAAAGTGCGCCGCTGCCTGCGAACATTATGGAAGTGCCTATGAAAAGAAAGGCAGTTACCAGTATATCATATACAAATCCGATTCTGTTCCCGGCAATTTGATATATGAGCTCCTTGTAGTTGTAAGCATTGTAATAGGCTGCAGCCCTGATAACGGCAGCAGCCATTAAATAAAAAAGTACACCTGACAGTAATAGAGTTACAGCACCTGTTTGTCCAAAACAGGTAAAAAATTGCATGATTTCCTGGCCGGTGGCAAAACCGGCGCCGACCACGGTGCCGATAAATACTGCACCAATCTGGAGTGAAAGCTTAAAATTCTTAATCATAGAAAATCTCCTTATATGGAATAGTCATATCTATAATTATTTAAGCTTTCATTGTCCTATGAATAAAATCACTTCATCTGTTCCAAGGTTCTTATCATTCTAAACAAAGTGTCGTTTACAGGCGTCGGTACTCCATACTTCCTTCCCATTTTCCGCAATACACCTGAGAACATCTCCACCTCTGTTTTCCTCCCGGCTTCAATATCCTGCAGCATGGAGGTCTTGCCATCTGCTGATAGGGTATCCACCAGTTTATGTACCTCTTCCATGCTTTCTTCCTCAAGATTGATGCCGGCTTTTATCGAAACATCAATTACTTCCTTCATAGCTGCATCCACAAGCTCGCGGATTTCCTGAACGGTATTGAACACCCCGTATGGTGCTCCAAGAACTGCAGAAACCTGATTCAGGCCTACGTTCAACATATATTTCCACCATAAAGCTTTTATCATATTTTCGGGAATATAATAAGGAATACCCGATTCATCCAACAGAACCTTTATGCGTTCCACCCTTTCGGTATGCAGTTTATTTTCCCTTTCACCGAAATACAGCTTCCCAAAGCTTGTGTAACGAATATTATTGCCTTCTCTATGCGCATCAATGCCTACACAGGAAGAATACAGCAGCTTTTCCATGCCGAAAGCTTCACCTATTATTTCTTCACTGTCAATTCCGTTCATAAGGGACATAATAACGGTATCCGGCCCTACACGTTTTCTTACTGCATCAACAGCCTGGCTGAGATTGTTGTACTTTACCGCAATAAGCACCAGATCCGCAGGAGCTTCATTACTATCCGGCTGCAGAAATTTAAAGTCGTAGGACTTTCCGTTTACAGTCAGCTTATCGGTATTATATTTTTCAATTCTTCGGCTGTCCGCAACAATATTAAGATTTATAGAATCATTTTCGTACAGTCTTGCAGCATAACTGCCTCCTATAGCGCCTAAACCTATGATTGACACATTCGTTATTTTTTTCAAAATATCATCTCCTTTCAAGCTACCCGTCACAGTTCCTATTCCTTTAAAAAATTAAGGACTTGATATGGAAATTATACCATATCAAGTCCTCACTACATATGCATAAAACAAAAATATTTCTGCCCCTTTATCATTCAATCTTAAGAAACTCCCTGGCAGAGATGGAGTATTGCATTTCCTTCATCAATTCCTTTTCCGGCTTGAATCCGACCGACTTAAACACCTTCATCGATCGCTCATTCTTAAAGTTAATCTTTGCAATTACCTCCTCCATCCTCCACTCAAAAAATGCATGTCGCAAACCTTGCAAGATTGCATTTTTTCCTAAACCCATGCCCCATTTTTTCTTTTCGCCTATTACAACAACCATCTCCGCTTCCTTGCCTTTTGGAACCAACCTTAAAAAACCTATTGGCTGCTTATCCTCCATGATAATAAAAAAACTCCCGTTCTGATTGAATAAATGAGTAAGAATGGGCATGTTTACTCTTTGAATTACTTGTACAATACTATTGACAGCATTCTGTCCTTCATTCAAATATTTAATCACTTCATGATCATCCAGCCATTCGACAATTTTCCATGCGTCAGCCTTGAATACTTCCTGTCGCAGCTGGACACTGCGAGCCTTCATTAACACAACCCTCCATAAAAATAATAAGCCCTAAATAGTAAATCTATTATAGGCTTTCCCTAAGGTCATGGTAATGGTAACATCCTGTTACATTTAAGTCAAATGCTGTAAATGAGATTACTTGAGTTTACCTTGTGATATTGACCGAAAGTTGCGTTTCCCTGCCTTTCTCTGCTCATTCCGAAAAAACGTTTTATGCGGCAGGGGGCTTCTCCTGCTTGCATCCCCCTGCCGCTTTCCATTATGCGAATCTTTTTCTCATCCTGTTCCATTCAATATCCCTGTTATCTTCAATTTCCCTGAAGTCATCTTCATCCAGATGTCTGAAACGGCGCTGCAGCTTCAGGTATTCCTCAACAGGTTTAAATTCCTTAGGCACAAAATTGAATCTGAACTCATTGTTCTCATACTCTGCAAGGTACCAAAGGCCGCATTCAACAGCCAGTTTTGCAACTCTTACCGTCAAAGCCGGATCATAACCCCAACCGGTAGGACATGGGGTCATGACATGAATAACCTTACAACCCTTTATATTTTTTGCCTTTTCAACCTTCTCCATAAGATCCTTCGGGTAAGCAACAGAAGCCGTCGCAGTATAAGGCACACGATGAGCGGCCATTATTTCAAAAAGGCTTTTCTTGAACTTGTTCCGCTCACCCTTGGAACATGAGCCTGTCGGTGTGGTTGTAGTCCATGCCTTGTAAGAGGTTACTCCGCTTCTCTGGTTTCCTGTGTTCATATATGCTTCATTGTCTACACATATATAAACAATGTTCTCATTTCTTTCCGCCGCCCCGGACAATGCCTGCAGGCCTATGTCAACAGTTCCTCCATCCCCTGCAATTCCCAGAATGGTGGTATCCTCATCCCATCCGAGAGCTTCCGCTGCCGCTGCCATTCCTGAAATTGTGGAGGCAAGAGCCGGAAATGCAGTAATTGCATTGTTCACAAAAATTGAAGATTGAGGATACACTGTTGTGGTCGCTGCAAAACAGCAAGCAGGGGTAGCCAGGCACGTCTTTTTGCCTAACATCTTAAGGGCCAGCCTGCTTGCAAGTGTTACTCCGCAGCCCTGGCAGGTCTTTGCGCCGTATAATAATTCCTCATCAGGCAAGTTTTTAATATT
>JAAYQK010000206.1 GCA_012519325.1 Gracilibacteraceae bacterium
AAGCTTCTGAGAGTCCTTCAGGAAGGAATTATTACAAGAATCGGCAGCACAAAGCCCATACCTGTGGATGTAAGGGTTATTGCTGCCACAAATAAGGATTTGAAAAAGGAAGTACAGCTTGGGAGATTCAGAAAGGACTTATTTTACAGGCTGAACGTGCTGCCTTTGTTTTTACCACCCTTAAGCCAAAGAAAGAGTGATATTTTGCGGCTGACGGATTATTTTATGAAAAGCATTTCTGAACGTCTTGGGAAAAAAGAAATAGTGATCCCGGAAGAATATAAAAAGATTATGGTTGAATATAATTGGCCCGGAAATATCAGAGAGCTTGAGAATTTTGTAGAGCTCATTATCTATACCGAATCCATACCTTATGGTTATTTCGGTCAGGAAAGACATACTGAAGAGGCGCTGAATGCCGGCAGTCAAGATTCTAATTTTAATCTGGAAAGTATGGAAAAAGCACATCTGAAGAAAGTACTGAAAAAGTACAACGGAAATATTACCCATTCAGCAGAAGCTTTGGGCATAAGAAGGAATACATTATACAGCAAAATAAAAAAATATAATATAAAGGTGTAGGAGGCTTCCAAGGGGAAAGAGGATTTTCGGAAGAAGGTTGACAGTTGAACCTATGTGTATTATCATTTTTAAGTAAACATACATACTGCTTTTGTGGAATTTTTTAAAATAGTCATTGTATTGGAGAACGAAGATGAATAGAATTGGATTTGATAATGATAAGTATCTTCAGCTGCAATCACAGAAAATTCTCGAACGGATTGAATTTTTTGGAGGGAAGCTGTATCTTGAATTTGGCGGAAAGCTTTTTGACGATTACCACGCTTCCCGTGTGCTTCCCGGTTTCAAACCGGACAGTAAAGTAAAAATGCTGCTGCAGCTTAAAGATAAGGTGGAAATTGTAATTGCATTTTCGGCTGATGATATTGAAAGAAGCAAGAGGCGCGGGGATTTTGGGATTACATATGATCAGGATATAATGCGCCTGATTGACGCATTTCGTGAAATCGGCTTATATGTGGGAAGCGTTGTTATCACACGCTACCGCCCTAATTTCTCAACCGATTCGTTTCAAAAACGCCTTGGCAATCTCGGTATAAAGGTTTACAGACATTATCCCATCGCTGATTATCCTTCCAACATACCGCTTATTGTTAGTAAAGACGGATATGGCAAGAATGACTATATTGAAACTGCCCGCTCCCTGATTGTGGTTACTGCTCCGGGGCCGGGAAGCGGCAAAATGGCCACCTGTCTTTCGCAGCTTTATCATGAGTATGAACGCGGCATAAAGGCCGGATATGCAAAGTTTGAAACCTTCCCGATATGGAACCTGCCTTTGAAGCATCCTGTCAATATAGCATACGAGGCGGCAACCACCGACCTGAATGATGTGAATATGATAGACCCGTTCCACTTGGATGCCTATGGTGTTACAGCCGTTAACTATAATAGGGATATAGAAATTTTTCCCGTATTAAACACTATACTTGACAATATTTCAGGAAAGTCTCCTTATAAAAGTCCGACGGATATGGGTGTAAATATGGCGGGTTTTTGCATTACGGACGAAGAGGCTGTATGCAAAGCGTCAGAACAAGAAGTTATACGCAGGTATTATAATACCAGATGTGCCCAAAGGCAAGGCCTGGCTGAAAAAACTGAAGTATACAAGCTGGAACTCTTAATGAACACATTGGGTATTTCGCCCAAATGCCGTCCAGTAGTAAATGCAGCATTAGAGCGCTCAGAAGCTACAAATGGCCCTGCCGTGGCACTGCAGCTGAATGACGGGCGTATTGTAACAGGGAAAACTACCTCTTTACTTGGTGCTTCTGCCGCACTATTATTGAATGCACTAAAAGAATTAGGAGGCATAAATCATGATATGCACCTGATTTCTCCCATTATAATCGAGCCTATCCAGGCTTTGAAAGTAAAGCATATGAATAACCATAATCCACGTTTGCATACCGACGAGATACTGATAGCATTGTCAATATGCGCAACAACGAACCCTACCGCAGAAATGGCAATACAGCAGCTGTCCAAGCTGAGGGGTTGTGAGGCACATTCCACGGTAATATTATCAAAAGTTGATGAAAATGTTTTTCATAAGCTGGGCATTAATATTACATGCGAGCCTCAATACCAGTCAAAGAAGCTTTATCACAAATAAATACCGAATAATTCTGGATTGTAGTAAGGGGGTACAATTATGTATGAAATGAAACAGGAATACTATACCGGAATAAAATTCATAGACGATGAGCATACCAGGCTTTTCGCCATAGCGAATGAATGTTATGAGTTGCTGACCAACCAGTTCCTGCCGGATAAGTACGACTATATTTTAAAGGTGGTTAACGAACTGAAGGATTATGCCAGGTATCATTTCAAGCATGAAGAGGAATATATGGAGAGCATAGGTTACAAACGGATTCTCTCACAGAAAGTCGCTCATAAGGATTTTATAGAAAAAATTGACGAGTATGATTCTGAAAAAATAGATGAAAACCAAAAAGAAACGCTTCTGGAACTGGTCGACTTTTTGGATACGTGGCTGATAGAGCATATTCTGAAAAAGGATAAACAGATCGCGGAATAAAAGAAAGAAAAACAAGTACGGAAAACCGTACTTGTTTTTTCTATTTTTATCGGCTGTGGCTTTCTTCAGCTGCCTGCGCAATGGCCTTGGTTTTATGAACTGTACCGTGCGGATGCTGGGGCGGTGCATAAATAGAGTAAAGTTTAATCGGTTTATTTCCTGTATTGATAAGGTTGTGCCATTTGCCGGCAGGTATAATGAATGCAAAATCATCATAGACCCTTTCCTGAAAATCCAACCGGTCTTTTCTATCCCCCATTTTGACTATTCCCTGGCCTTCTTCGATACGTATGAATTGATCAACGTTGGGGTGTATTTCCAGGCCTATATCGCCTCCAACCCTGATGCTCATCAGGGTAAGCTGCAAATGTCTTCCTGTCCATAAAGCAGTACGGTAATTATCATTCAGTTTGGTAATCTCTTCAATATTGACTGCAAAGGGCTCCGGCCCGTAATCCTCTAATTCGTAATCCATCATAGGGCAGTGGATATATGGGCATGGATACTTTTGATACACATTGATCATTCCTTTCAAAGAGTAATAATACCATTATATGTATATCCTCACAAATCGTGCTTGGTTCACGTCCTCTTAAAATTAAAGCCTTTTAGGAAAAAAAGCTTTTTTATGGTACAATTAAAGTATAGTTACAAGGTTTACCTGAGTCGGCAAGCTAATTTTTTACAGGAACAAATGATTATTGGGAATATGGTACGGAACCAAGGAGGATGTTATGTTTAAAATTAATGATTATGTTATATATAATTCAATAGGAGTATATCAAATTGTAGATATAAGAAAAGACAAGGATATAAGCAATACTGAAACTGAATACTATGTATTGAAGCCGGTTTTTGATAATAATATGACTATTAAAACTCCTGTAAATAATAAAAAAGTTTTTATAAGAAAAATTATGACAAGGGATCAGGTTTTGTCTTTGATAGCCTCTATGCCGGAAAAGGATACTGTCTGGATAGATAATGACAGGGAAAGAAAAGAAAGTTTTATGGCAGCTGTTAAAACAGGTAAGAGTGAAGAATGGGTAAAGCTTATAAAGACTATATATCAGATGAAACAAGAAAAATTTCGTGCCGGTAAAAAGTTACAGAAGTCAGATGAAGATATTATGAAGATTGCCGAAAAAAACCTGTATGAAGAGTTTGCAGTAGTATTGGATATATCACCTGATGAAGTTCTTTCCTATATTCTTGATCATATTTCATGATAGGATTACTCTGGTATAGGCTGTGTTAAGGTAAAATCCCTGTAATATCTAATGTTATAAGAAACGTGTTTCAAAAAGTAATTATAAAAATTGAAATATATGTCCTGTTATATTAAAATGGATACAGCATAAAAAATTGCCTGTATAAGCAGTTTAGTGCATGAAGAGCCTTATCCGGTGAAATATCATAAAATATAATGATAGGGGAGATACTATGTATGAACATGAAGACCTGATAAGTTTGACAAGAATAAGGCAGCATTATTCTGTTCTCAGTAAATCAAAGAGAAAGATAGCAGATTATATTTTGGATAACTATAAAAAAATAATTAACTTTACGGCGGCAGAATTGGCAGATGTTACAGGGACCAGCCCTTCTACAGTAGTTTGGTTTAGCCGTTCATTGGGCTTTAAGGGCTTTACCGAATTCAAACTGAACTTGGAAAGAGAATTGACTGCTTCACCTGCAAATTGGGTGAATATCAAATCAGATGAATCAATATCGCAAGTCAAGCATAAGACCTTGATATATAACAGGGAAAATGTTGATCAGACTATGTCCCTGCTGGATGATGAGTCCCTGGAAATGGCAGTTAAGGCAATTAACGACGCTCCCTTGATTGTTTTGGTTGCAGAGGGTGGATCTGCCAGCTCAGCCAGATGTGCCTATGATGCATTTATGCAAATAGGATCTATATGTATTTATTTGGATGATCCATTTTTTCAAGTTTTAAGCCTTTCAAACCTGCCGAAGGAAGCAGTTGTAATCGGGATAAGCCATAGCGGAAGAGCGAAGAATACTATTGATGCATTAATGGTTGCCAAAGAAAGGGGAATGACTACCATAGGCCTGGTAGGAATTGTAGGATCACCAATGATGAAATATGTAGATATCGCACTGCTCACCGGTGTTTCGAATCATCCATATTTCAGTAATTCTATAAATGCCAGGATATGCGAATTAAATGTTATTTCCATTTTATATGCATCCTTGACAATAAAAAGGAATGGCAGAATAAACGATATCCATAAGGCTGTAAATGATCTGTTTAGCATGAAGAGGGTAAATAAATAATGCAATTAAAAATATTTAACATTTTTTAGAGCTTTTTCAAGTGTTTCAAATCAGAATTCTTGGCAGGCTCTTTTCTTATTTCCTTAACATATCTTAATGTGCCATCATATTAGGTATTATGTCTGATATTTAGGGCATACTTCACTCAATATACAAATCAATTTCAAATAATGCCTGGCTAAAATAAAATAAATTTCAATGGTTTCAAAAAATTAGAAAAAATATGAAATATTGATAAGCGCTTATTGTCGCATAAAATGATTGTAAAGCTAGATAATAACAAATATAGCTAAGAATATTTTTGATAAGAAAGTATTATTTCATTTTGTTTCATATGGAATTAAAGTAGTATGAAAATAGAAATATAATATTGACATTTAAACTGATAACATATACATTAGTTTTAGATAAACAATTTAATTTTGCATATTTTTTGATAAAAATATGCTGCCAATATTTATATTCATGTCAAAAAAGGAGGATTATAGTGGGCAATCAGGAGAAAGTTTCCTTTCTGAAGGATAAGGCAAAAGAACTCAGAAAAACAGCATTGACTATGATTCATGAAGCAAATTCAGGGCATCCGGGAGGCTCATTGTCTGCTGCAGATATTATGGCTGCTTTGTATTTTTATGAACTCAAGCTGGACCCTCAAAACCCAAGCTGGTATGAAAGGGATAGATTTGTGCTGTCTAAGGGGCATGTGTGCCCGATATTGTATTCTTCCCTCATACTGCGAGGATTTATGGATAAAAAAGAGATTTATAATCTAAGGAAATTTAAATCAATTTTACAGGGGCATCCTGACATGAAGAAAACTCCCGGTGTTGATATTTCCACAGGTTCACTGGGGCAAGGCCTTTCAACTGCTGTTGGAATGGCATTGGGGCTAAAAAGGGATGGCATAGGCAGCAGGGTATTCTGTCTGGTTGGAGACGGTGAAACAAATGAAGGGCAGATTTGGGAAGCAGTCCAGACAGCTGTAAAATATGAGCTGGATAATATGGTGATTTTTGTAGACAACAATAGAATTCAAAATGACGGATTTTGTGATGAGATTATGCCTGTATTGGATCTTAAGGATAAGTTCCAGGCCTTTGGCTGTGAAACATACAGGATAGATGGCCATAAGATGGAGGAAATTGTGAATATTTTAGATCAAATCAGGGGCCGCAGAAATAAAAAACCCATCGTAATTGTTGCATCTACTGTTAAGGGTAAAGGAGTTTCCTTTATGGAAGATGTACCAAAGTGGCATGGCGTAGCACCCAATGATGAAGAATTCGAACAGGCATTGCGTGAAATAGAGGAGGGGTTAAAGTAATGAAAGCATTAAGAGAAGCCTTCGGAGATGAATTGCTGGAACTGGCTAAAGAATACCCTGAACTATATGTTATTGATGCAGATATAGGGAAGTCCTGCAAAACAACCGAGTTTCAAGCTCGTTTCTGCAAGCAGCATGTAAACGTAGGTATTGCAGAACAAAACGCTGCGGGGGTAGCTGCCGGGCTGGCTACTTTGGGTAAAATCCCTATTGTAAGCACTTATGCCATTTTTGGAAGCTTGAGAATGTGTGAGCAGATAAGACAGGAAATCTGCTATCCGAATCTAAACGTAAAAGTCATGTGCTCCCATGGAGGTTTGACTCCGGCCAACGATGGAGCATCACATCAAGCTATAGAAGATATGGGTGTAATGAGAACATTACCGAATATGACAGTAATAGCACCGGCGGATTATTACTCCGCAAGGAATTTGGTGCGAAAAGCAGTTGAAATGTATGGCCCGGTTTATATGAGATTTACCAGAGATGCATTTCCATTTATATATGATGAGAACATACAGTTGGAAATCGGGAAGGCCAACCTGTTAAAAGAGGGTAATGATATAGCCGTAATTGCAAGCGGGGAAATAATGAGTGTTGCTATTAATGCATGTGAAGCTTTAGAAAAAGAGGGAATTAATGCAAGACTACTGGATATGCATACCATTAAGCCATTGGATGAGCGGGCTGTGGTTGAAGCCATAGAAGAGTGCGGAGCCCTTATTACAGTAGAAGATCATAATATTATAAACGGATTGGGCAGTGCAGTTGCTGAAGTAATGGCGGAATGCGGGAAAGGCAGGCTAAAAAGGATTGGGGTCAGGGATAAATTTGGTGAATCCGGGCCTTACGAAGAACTACTGGCTTCCAATGGTATTACCGTAGAAGAAATTGTAAAATCCGCAAAAGAATTGTTGAAATAACTATTTCAGAGGAGTGATATTATGAGAGCGGCACTTATTGATAAACCCTATTCGGTTAAATTTACCGATGTGCCCGAACCGGTAATAACTAAAGGAAATGAAGTTAAAATAAAGACAGTAGTTACCGGTATATGCGGTTCGGAGATACATGCATTCCATGGAACCCATCCCTTTAGGATTCCACCTGTGGTTTCAGGACATGAGGTAGCCGGTATTGTTGTAGAGGTCGGTAGTGACGTTAAAAGCTGCAAAGTAGGTGACAGAGTAACGGTAGAACCGCATTACGGCTGTGGTGCATGTGAGCTGTGCAGTGAGGGGCTGTATAATATATGTTCCGGAAAATCAGTTCTTGGATCCAAGGGTTGGATTGGATCATTCGGCGAATTTTTTGTAGTACCAGAACAGACAGTAATTAAGCTTCCCGATAATCTAAGCTTTGAAGAGGGCGCTTTAATAGAACCCATATCTGTAGGCATGCATGCTGTTAGGCAGTCAGGCCTTGGTGTTGGAGAGACTGTTGCAGTTATTGGCACAGGCCCCATAGGATTAGGAGTTATGCTATCTGCGCAATTGGCAGGAGCTTCTAAAATCATTATGACGGATGCCCTGGATTTTAACCTCGAAATTGCACAAAAAATGGGATGCAGGCATACTGTTAACGTGCTTAAGGAGGATGTTAGGCAAAAAGTATCTGAAATAACGGAGGGAAAAGGCGTGGATGTTACATACATCGCCTTTGGACATGAAAGTACTTTTGCCGATGCTCTTAATATTACAAAACGGAAGGGTACTATTTCAGAAATAGCCATTGTGGGAGCTCCGGTCAAAATTCCCATTTCTATACTACAGTTGAATGAAATGAAATTAATAGGTTCAAACATGTATACAAGGACAGATTTTGAAATTGTTATTGATGCAATTGCAAGCGGAAAATTTAATGTAGAACCTTTTATTTCCAAGATTATGCCTATTGAAGAGGTTGAAAGGGCTATGGAGATAGTTGATAAAAAAACAGAAAATGTCATCAAGGTGCTTCTGAGCTTTTAGTGCGTATATAAAGCCTGTCAAAGGGCAAAATATTCTTGCTTGATACCGGTTAATGCAAAACCAGCATAAATCGGTTGAAGAATAAGCATTTATAAAAGAAAGGGGGAATCGGAACTCTACTGCCATGCGAAGTAACCGAAACATTAAAAATGTGAACAGAGCAATTCAAAAAATTAAGAATTATGGAGGGGATTTCATGAAGAAGAGAATACTTAGTATTACTTTAGCTGTTGTAATGTTAGCAGTTGCGGTAATAGGTTTTACAGGATGCCAGAAAAAGGCTGAATGGCCTACAAAGCCAATTACCATCGTAGTATCGTCATCGGCCGGCGGCGGAACTGACCTTGGAAACAGGGCACTGGCAGCTGCTATGGAAAAAGAACTCGGTCAGAAAATCAATGTTGTTAATGTACCTGCAGGGGGCGGCGGTGCTGCTGCGAATCAGGTTTTCTCTGCTCCCCATGACGGATATAACTTAATTGGTTTCTTTGAAGGTATTTTCTCCTTTGCTGCAATGAATGCACATGAATCTACTACTAAAGATTGGGAGTATTTTATACTCGGAGGCACACCCGGTGTGTTATCGGTTGCCGCAGATTCTCCCTGGAACAGTGTAGAAGATGTTATCCAGGCTATGAAGGATAAGCCCGGTGAAATAAGACTTGCCAACTCAAGTGTCGGCTGCATTTGGGATATTAAAGCAGCACTTCTGCAGAAGGCATCAGGCATTGAATATAAGTTCGTACCTTATCAGGGCTCTAACCCATCTATCCTTGCACTGCTTAACGGTGAAGTTGATGTTATCATAACAGGAGTCGGCGAGCAGTCTGAATTCCTGGCAGCAAAGAAATTAAAGCCTCTTGCAATGATAGAACTTGAAGATATGGATGTACCCGGATATGCAAATGTTCCTTCAATAACTAAAGCCGTACCGGCCATGAAGGATTACCTTCCCCTAGATCAAACAATTGGATTTGCTATTCCTGCAGATGCGCCAAAGGAAGTAATTGCAAAGCTTGATGCTGCATTTAAGAAAGCTATTGAATCCGAAGAAATCAAGAAATATGCTGAGACCGGCCACTTGAAGATTTCAGGAGCATCCGGTGAAAAGGCAAAAGAGATAGGAAAGAAAATGGAATCCACATTATCCTGGATCTTATATGATAAGGGAGTTGCCCAGAATTCACCTGAAAAGTATGGAATTCCAAGACCATAATATATTTAGTCAAAGCATTTAAATAGAAGGGGCAGATATTCCTGTCCCTTTTATTTAAATTTAGGAGGAGAGACATATGTTTAAAGACAAGAAAAGTTTGATGAAAGCCGAAATCGTTTTTGGAGGTATTTTAATACTGGTTTCTGCTTTCTTTCTTGTTGAATCGATTAAAATAATCAATGAAGGCCATAAATTAAGAACGACGAATGCCAGAGAAGCCTTTCTTACTTCTCCCGGGCTTATGCCGTTGTTTTTAACTACAATGCTTATAATTATGGGAGTAGTACTTATTATCGGTTCAGCAAAAGAAGTTGGCGGTTTAAACAAGGAAGATTTTCAAACATTCAAGAATTGGCTCAAATCAATAGAAACCAAGCGCAGTTTCATAATGTTTGGATTTATAATTGCCTATACTTTCATTTTTTTAGGCAGAATGCCATATGAAGTTTCAACCTTTATATTTCTGACAGTTTTTATGTTTTATCTTAAAGCAAGTGATTGGAAGCGGATATTGATAATATCCACATTAGCAACAGGTATTATTGCTTATGCATTCGGTACTTTAGCTATGATTCCATTGCCGTAAGGAGGTACTGAAATGGGGATAATGACTTTATTGCAAGAAATAATTAATTTGTTAGATTGGCAGGTATTGCTGGTATTATCACTTAGCACAAGTTTGGGTATTGTTATCGGCGCTCTTCCCGGATTAACAGCCACAATGGGAATTGCACTTTTGACAGGGTTGACATACAAAATTCCTACCTATTTAGCCATACCGTTATTAATGGGTATATATGTCGGAGCAATTTACGGAGGCTCAATCTCTGCAGTGCTGATTAACATACCGGGTACCGGCGCAGCTGCGGCAACCGCTCTTGATGGTTTCCCCCTGGCACAAAAGGGAGAAGCCTTGACAGCCCTGAATACTACAAGATGGGCCTCCGGAATAGGAACGGCAATCGGACTG
>JAAYQK010000207.1 GCA_012519325.1 Gracilibacteraceae bacterium
CCCCGCCACTGCATACGAAGCCTGTTGTCCCCGGTAACCTTAGCCACAACCACTGCCTCAAGGTTTTCAGCGGCAGCATGGTTTATGAAGCTTTTCGCATCCTCAGACGATATAAGAACAGCCATCCTTTCCTGGGATTCCGATATGGCCAGCTCGGTTCCGTCCAAACCCTCATATTTCTTGGGAACAGAGTCAAGGTCTATGAAAAGCCCGTCGGCCAACTCTCCGATTGCTACCGATACACCGCCGGCACCGAAATCATTGCACTTTTTTATCATTCTGCTGACCCTGGGGTCTCTGAACAGCCTTTGAATCATTCTTTCGATGGGGGCATTACCTTTTTGCACTTCCGCTCCACAGCTTTGAATCGACTCCTCGGTATGCTCCTTCGATGAACTTGTTGCCCCACCGCAGCCGTCCCTTCCCGTCCTTCCACCCAGGAGCACTATTACATCACCTTCTGAAGGTTTTTTCCTGATGACATTGCTTTTAGGTGCCGCACCAATGACAGCACCTACTTCCATTCTTTTTGCCACAAAGTCTTCGTCATAAACCTCTGCAATCTGTCCTGTGGCAACACCTACCTGATTGCCGTAAGAACTGTAGCCTTCAGCCGCCTCCGTAGTGATCTTTCTCTGGGGAAGCTTTCCGGGCAGCGTATCTTCTATGCTTCTCCTGGGGTCTGCGCTTCCTGTTACCCTCATGGCGCCATATACATAGGACCTTCCTGACAGGGGATCCCTTATTGCTCCTCCGAGACAGGTTGCCGCTCCTCCAAAGGGTTCTATTTCAGTGGGATGGTTGTGAGTTTCATTCTTGAACATCACAAGCCATTCCTCCTGTCTTCCGTCTATATCCGCCTTAACAACAATACTGCAGGCATTTATCTCGTCGGAAACCTCCATATCGTCAAGAAGCCCTTTTTTCCTCATTTCCTTCATGCCCATTACTGCCATATCCATAAGGCTGATATCCCTCTCGGACTCTCCATACACGAAGGTTCTTGCTTCCATATATTTTAACAGGGCTTTTTCAATCGCCCTTGTATGTTTACTCTTCTCTATTTCAATCTTTTCTATTGATGTATTGAAGGTAGTATGCCTGCAGTGATCCGACCAGTATGTGTCAATTACTCTCAACTCCGTTACGGTAGGATTTCTTTTTTCGGATGTTTTGAAGTATTCCTGGCAAAACTTCAAGTCTTCAAAACTCATTGCAAAGCCCATAACTTCCATAAGACTTGCAAGCTCGGCTTCATCCATATTAATAAAGGCTTTGACTTCTTTTATATTCTCCGGTTCCGGATAAGCAACCTCCAGGCTTTCCGGCTTATCCAGGCTGGCTTCCCTTAATTCAAGAGGATTAATGCAGTAATTTTTGATTTTTTCAAATTCCTCATCGGAAATCTCTCCTGAAAGTATAATTAGCTTTGCAGTCATTACCTTGGGCCTTTCCTTACGGGTCAGTATCTGGAGGCACTGGGCGGCAGAGTCCGCCCTCTGGTCGAATTGCCCCGGAAGATACTCAATTGCAAATAACCTGTCATTTCTGCCTGTTTCAATTTCTTCATCATAGGTAATATCCACCGGAGGCTCCGAAAAGATTGTATTTTTAGCCGAATTGTATTCGCTGTCTGTGATTCCGGAAATATCATACCGGTTAACTATTCTAAGCTTTTTCAGATTCCTTATTCCCAGGTTTTCCCTGATATCATTGAACAGATCCCTTGCGGAAACGGCATAATCATCCTTTTTCTCTACAAATATCCTTCTTACCTTGCCATTCATACCACTTCACCCCATTAATACTAATATCTTTTCAACCCTGCACCGTTATTCATAGGGCAGATTATTCAAATTCCTACTTTACAACTAAATATTATCATAGTAAAATTATTAAAAATAATTAATATTTTTAATATCAATGATAAGAAGGGCTTATATATGGATATTAATTTTGAGCTTTATAAGGTTTTTTATTATGTGTCAAAATCCCTCAGCTTTTCCGAAGCCGCGGCAGAGCTTTTCATTACTCAGTCGGCGGTAAGCCAGTCCATAAAGCTTCTGGAGGAAAAACTCAAATGCAAGCTTTTTTTCAGGAATACCAAAAGGGTAAAGCATACGAGAGAAGGGGAAATTTTATACCGCCATATTGAGCAGGCCTTTAATTTTATTAAATCCGGGGAAAGGATACTTGAGGAAAGTAATTCCCTTGCCCAGGGTGAAATCAGGATAGGAGCCAGTGATACTATCTGCAAGTATTATCTTATGCCCTTTATAAAAAGCTTCAACATTGCTTATCCCAATATTAAGATTCATTTGACAAACAGAACCTCTCCCAAGTGCATAGAGCTTTTGAGAAAAGGGAGTGTGGATCTGGGGGTAATAAATATTCCCGAAAAACTCAATTACGGCAATATTATCGTAAAAAACACCAAAAAAGTCAGGGATGTGTTCATAGCAAACAGGAATTTCAAGGAACTGAAGGGCAGGAAGGTGTCCCTGAAGGAGTTGGAGAAATACCCCCTCATTGTATTGGAAAAAAACTCTACGACCAGAGAGTTCTTTGACAGCCTAATGGCAAAGTATGAGGTATCAATAAAGCCGGAAATTGAGCTGGGAAGTGTGGATATACTGATGGAAATGGCTAAAATCGGGCTTGGAATAGCATTTGTGCCGGAGGAATGTGTCAGGGCGGGTCTCACAAAGGATGATGTATTTATAATAGATATAAAAGAAGAAATCCCCGATAGATATCTGGGATTCATCGTACATGCAAATATTCCGCTGACTGTTGCGGCATCCAAATTCATAGAGCTTTTAGAGGGAAAGCGCTAGTTCCCTAATCTCTCCTTTCAGCAGATACTGCACATTTTTCAGGTCTGATACATCCCTGGCTCCCAATAACAGCATAAGAACTTTGATTTCGTATATGAGTTCTTCCAAATACTTTTCTGCTGCATCGCAGCCTTGCTCCAGCAATATTCGCAGTATGGCTCCCCCTATTGCCGCCATATCCGCATCCATGCAAAGAGCCTTGATTACCTCTTCCGCTTTTGAAATGCCTCCGGAGCAGATTATGAACATATCACTGCTGGCTTTTCTACATTCAAGAAGGCTCAGGGCAGTGGGTATGCCCCAATCCTCCAGGAAGGAGCAGTTCCTTTCACTGTTTCGCAGGCTCTCAATGCTCACAAAGTTGGTTCCCCCTTTGCCGCCGATATCTATATATCTTACCCCTGCCGCGTAAAGCTTTCCGGCGGTTTCAAAGGACATTCCGAAGCCTGTTTCTTTGACTATTACCGGAACCCCAGCCAATGCTGCAATTTCCTTGATATTATCCAGTACGCCCCTGAAGCTTCTGTCTCCTTCCGCCATGCACATTTCCTGGACGGCATTGAGATGAAGCTGTACCGCATCCGCGTCAATCATATCTATTGCTTTATAAGCATCATCTATATCCGAATTTGCGCTCAAATTGGCGATAACAATTCCATCCCTGTTTATATCCCTTACACGCTTAAATGTATCAGCCGCCTCCGGATTGTCAAAAGCTACCGTCTGTGAACCAACGGCAATCGGAATGTTAAATTTCACCGCAAGCCTTGCCAGCTCCCTGTTTATATCGCCGGAGTACTCTGTTCCCCCGGTCATTGCATTAATCATAAGAGGGCAATCAATGTACTTGTTCAGGAATACATACTCTGTACTTATTTCATCAAAGTCGGCATCAGGAAGGGAATTGTTCTGCAGGACCACATCCGTGAAGCCGTTGCTTCTTGAAGGTCTGCTCATAAGAAAATATTTCAAATGTTCATCCTTTCGCTTCATACGAGCCGCTTTCCTGTCTTCCGTTTGAACCACCCCCATAACATTACTGCCAATTATTTAATATTATTATACGTATTCTATTATATCTGCATATATGCAGTCAATCCTTAATATACCTCAGGCTACCGTCCTGATGCATTTTGATATATTGACTCTATTTCCTCCTTTGATAACATTCTTTGGGTTAAATAAGCAATAACTACTATTCCTATCAGATCCATAGCCAACCTTACAAGCATAAATTTCAAGCCAAGGGAAGAGGCTTCAAATAATATCAAGGGTATCTTCGTGGTTGACCAGGCTCCCAGCATGATAAATACATTTGACAATTTGCTTCCCTTTTTCAGCAGCACACCGGCAACTGGAAAGGCGGCATACAGTGGGCCTGCAGCTGCAGAGCCCAGAAAGAATGCCAGCAGCACACCAGTTATACCCGAACCGTCGCCCATATACTTAACCATGGTTTCACGCTTCACCCAAACATCCAGCAATCCAAGCAGAATAAAAACCGGAGGCAATATTGACGCCATTTCAAGCAAATTCTTCCATGTCAGCTGTAATGACTTGGCACCTACCGTCGGGGAGAAAAGGAATATGGCTATATTAAGTGCAACAAGCAAAATAAATACTCTATATCTTTTAACCTTCACATAACCACCCCCATAACCAGAGCTATAACCAATGAAAAGACAAAGGCAGCGGTATTTCTAACTGCAGCTGCCTTTTTCCCAAAATACTCCATCTCCACCGGAATCGTTACAATACCAACCATCATTAGTGCAGAAATAAAAGCTGCGATTTGCATATAACCGGCACCGCTTTTTAACAATGCTGCCGCCAATGGAAATGCAATAAATCCGGGGACTAAAGTAATAGAACCTATTGCCGCGGCAATCAGCACACCGTACCATCCCGATTCTCTTCCCAGTAATTTTGAGATCTGTTCAGGAGTTAAGACTGCCAAAAGTAACCCTATTATAATCAAAATAGATAAAAACTGGGGCAGTATGTTTTCAAAGGACTTCCATGCCTTCTTCAAAGCAAGTACCGTTTTTTCCTTACTTTTGAGAAGTGAGAACGAAAGTGCTAATATCGCAATAGTATATAGAGCCGCTGTCATAGGCAAATCCTCCCACTATATTCCGCATTCATCATGATGCTGATGTTCATGGCAAACAGAACCGGTAGATTTCAATGTGCCTTTCAGGTATGCTTCCGCAGCTTCTCTGGCATTACCCCTTGCGCCAACAATAACCTCTATGCCTTTTTCATTGAAAATATCAATTGCTCCGCCCCCCATGCCCCCTGAAATAACTACATTGACTCCCATATCATTCAGGAAGTTGGGAAGAAAGCCGGGCCTATGTCCCGGACTTAAAATAGATTCGCTCTTTACTATCTGATCTTTCTCCGCTTCATAAATATTAAAATTCATGCAATGTCCGAAATGCTCCGTTACCATGTCTTTTTCACTTGCTACCGCTATTTTTATCATTTTTATCCTCCAATTTTTCTAATATTTCACCGACAGATTCCATCCAGCTGCCTTCAAAAAGTTCTATCATGCCCTTGTCACAAGCTGCAGATATTCTCGGATCTATCGGCAGCTTTGCAAGAACCCGCAGATTGTGTTCTTCTGCAATTTCATCTATATGGCTGTCTCCGAATATCTTGTACTCCTTGCCATTGTCAGGGCATTTGAAATATGACATGTTTTCTACCAGGCCTATTATTGGAATATTCATCATCTCCGCCATTTTGACCGCTTTGGATACAATCATTGAGACAAGCTCCTGAGGCGATGTAACTATGATGATTCCATCCATTGCTATAGATTGAAAAACGGTAAGGGGTACATCACCGGTTCCCGGCGGCATATCAATGAACATAAAGTCCACATTGCTCCATATAACCTGGGACCAGAATTGTTTTACCGTATTGGCCAGGATAGGGCCTCTCCAGATCACAGGATCCTTATCATTTTCCAGAAGCAGGTTTATGGACATAATGTCAATACCGGTATGGCTTTTTATTGGATATATGCCCGTTTCATTACCTCTGGCCTTTTCCCTTATGCCAAAAGCTTTGGGAATTGAAGGGCCCGTTATGTCCGCATCCAATATGGCTGAATGATAGCCCATCCTGTTCATTGTTACAGCAAGCATTGATGTAACTAATGATTTACCTACTCCCCCTTTTCCGCTGACAACACCGATTACTTTTTTGATGCTGCTAAGTGCATGGGGTTTTTCTGAGAAGTCAAATTCCTCTTTTCTTTCTGCACAGCTTTCCAAACAGCTGCTGCAGTCTTGATTGCATTGTTCGCTCATTTATTTGTCTCCTTCATGTTAATATTATATTGTTGAAATATCAAAAAGCAGCTCTATTGTTTTATTGAAAACCTCTCTGACGGCATTGCCTGCCGGGCAATCAATATCAACAACAGTAAGGCCGCCGTTTACCGCTTTAACCGCTTCGGGATCAAAGGGTATCCTGCCTATAAAGGGCAGATTATTTGTCCGGCAATACTCTTCTATCCTCTCAGTATTTAAAATATTTGTATCATATTTATTAACGCAAACTGCTGCTTTAGTCTGAAACGTCTCCGCAGTTTTTATTATGCGTTTCATGTCGCTGATTCCTGAAACAGAAGGCTCTGCTACAATTAATACCATGTCAACACCGCTGAGTGATGCAATAACCGGACATCCTATTCCGGGAGAGCCGTCAATAATGGCAAGCTCCGCATCCTTTGCTTTTGACCTCATCTGCTTTTTAACCTCGGCAACCAGCATTCCGGAGGTACCGCTTCCCATTTTAAGCTGGGCTGTTGAAAAAATCTTGCTTTCATCCGAAAACAGCATCAATTCCCCGGCAGCATCAGGCCTTAATGAAACTGCATCCGCAGGGCAAACCGCCTCACAGACCCCGCAGCCTTCACAGGCATAAGCATCTACAAGATATTCTTCATTTATCAGGATTGCATCAAACCGGCAGTTTTGCCTGCACCGGTCACATCGGATACATAAGTCCCTATTTATTTCTGCTTTTGGAAGGCCGTAAAAATCTTTTTTCGCCGGTTCTGAATTCTGAGCCATAACCAGATGGAGATTTGGTGCGTCAACATCGCAATCCGCATAAGCCTTCGCAGCGGAAAGCTTTATAAATGCACCTGCAATTGTCGTTTTACCCGTTCCGCCTTTACCGCTAAGGATTAACAGCTGCTTCATGATGCACCTCCTTTTTCACGGTTTCCAGCAGAGATGAAAACACAGCTTTATATTTTTCGCTTTCTCTCGCTGCTATCTTTGCATTTGAGTTCATTGTCCCCAGTTCATTGTCAAAGGGGATTCTGCATAAAATCCTGATGCCTCTTTCTTCACAAAAACTCTCTGCCGGGTTTTCTCCCTTCTGACATTTGTTAATAACCACCCCATAAGGCTTATGAAAAAGCTTTACCAATTCATAAACCATATTGAGATTATGGACCCCGAACACTGTGGGCTCAACTATCAGGATACAATAATCCGCATCCTTGATGCTTTCCATTACCGTACAGGCACTTCCGGGAGGGCAATCA
>JAAYQK010000208.1 GCA_012519325.1 Gracilibacteraceae bacterium
ACAGAGCTTCGCAAGAAGGGCTGCAGGGAAATATGAATCAGTCGCGAGTTGCGAGTAATGAGAATTAGTATAGACTTTGGAGCTGGGGGTTCCGGAGAAGTTATGTAAATTTAGCATCGCCGTTGGTCAAAATTATTGACAAAAAATTTGCTATGTGATAACATATACTGACGTAGGCGTATCCGCACGAATCGGGTTTAAATCCTTTATCGCAATGAGGATGCCTGGAATTCGGCGAGACTTATTTATGAGGAGGTGTAGCCTAATGTATGCAATAATAAAGACTGGTGGCAAGCAGTACATGGTTAAGGCCGGTGATGTATTGACGGTGGAAAAGCTTAATGCAGAATCCGGTGAAAAGGTTATGTTTGAAGAAGTACTTGCCGTAGGAAATAATGGTGAGCTTCAGATCGGAAATCCTGTAGTTGCAGGCGCAAAGGTTGAAGGAACAGTTATTGAGAATGGCAGGTCAAAAAAGATAATTGTGTTCAAATATAAGCCTAAGAAGGATTATAGAAGGAAACAGGGCCACAGACAGCCTTTCACAAAGGTAAAAATCGAAAAAATAAACGCATAGAAGCGATTATTATGATTAAGATTGTGATCTACAAAGCCAAAGAAGGCAGAATAAAGGGTTTCAAGATATCAGGGCATTCAGGCTATGGTATCCGCGGCACTGATATAGTCTGCAGTGCAGTTTCCGCCCTTGGGCAAACGGCCATTTTGTGATTGTTGAAGGTTGCGGAGGTTAAAGTGGACTATAGAATTGACGAGGGATATCTTACATGCAGTATTACCGATGCCGAATCCGACAAAAAGCGTATTATGTGCGAAGCGATACTTGAAACCATTTACACAGGTTTTAAAAGTATTGAAGAAAGCTATACAAGGCATATTGATATAGTTGAAGAGGAGGTGTAAATATGTTCAAGATGAACCTTCAGTTATTTGCACACAAAAAAGGTGTGGGGAGTTCAAGAAACGGCAGGGACTCTAATGCTAAGAGGCTGGGAACAAAAAAGGCTGACGGACAGCCGGTACTTGCAGGTAATATAATAGTAAGGCAGAGAGGGACTAAAATCCATCCTGGCATAAATGTGGGAATAGGCAAGGATGATACTCTATTTGCGCTTATTGAGGGTATTGTTAAATTTGAGCGTAAAGGCAGAAACAAGAAGCAAGCAAGTGTATATCCGGTGCAATAATAGTGTAGAAATACTAAAGGTACGGCCTGGCTGTACCTTTTTTAACATTTTTGCATTTAGGAGATGAGATAATATGAAGATAGAAAAATGCAAAAGGAATAATACTATTGACATTGAAGCAGAGCGGGAGATGTTTATTGAGAGCTTGAAAAACCACTTAAGCGAGTATCGTCATGACTTTTTTAACCTGCTTCAGGTATTGTACGGCTATACTCAGCTTAATAAGCCGGATAAGGTGCTGCAGCTTATTACAGAATACTGCAGGCAGATGGAGAACATTGGAATACTATATAACTGCAAATGTATAAAGCTGGCTGATTTACTTTACAATAAGGTAAAAGAGGCTGAGAGCGTTGATCTTAAGCTTGAGGTCAGTATAAAGGTCAGCTTTGATTCCCATATAAGAATTCTTGATGAGGTACCTGTCATATATATTGTCGATCATGTCATACTGGGCTTTTTATATATGCTTGATGAAAGAGGTATGAAAGATTATCATGTTGTGTGTAATTTGAAAGAGAATTCAGAGAGCTATCAAATGAAAATATACTGCAGGGAAATAAGGGAGGGGCAAGGAGCAGGTATTACATTAACTTTTCCTGAGCAGGCAATTTACTGGAAGAAGGCAGCAAGAGATGTTCTGGGATTTGATACGGTAAAAAAGTACTGTAGTGATATAGGTTTCGACGGAAGAATGCTTAAGGATGAATTGACCTTTATATTGAATATTTCCAAAGTCAAAAAAGGAGAATAGTATGTTTGTGGATAAGGCAAAAATATATGTGAAATCAGGAAGCGGGGGAGACGGCAGGGTATCCTTCCGCAGGGAAAAATATGTACCTAATGGCGGCCCGGACGGAGGAGACGGGGGAGACGGAGGGGACATAGTCTTCATAGTCGATGAAAATATGAGAACCCTGATGGACTTCAGATATAAGAGAAAGCATATTGCCGGAAATGGAGAAATGGGAGGGACCAATAATTCATCCGGTAAAAGTGCTGATGACCTGTACATAAAGGTGCCTGCAGGAACTATTCTAAGAGACGCTGAAACCGGAGCCTTGCTTGGTGATTTGAAGTATTCCGGGGATAAGGTTATTGTTGCTCTTGGAGGTAAAGGCGGAAAGGGAAATCAGCATTTTGCCACTCCTACAAGACAAGCGCCAAGGTTTGCCCAGCCCGGAGAGCCGGGTATGGAAAGATGGATTGAAATGGAACTGAAGCTTTTGGCCGATGTTGGGCTTGTAGGATTTCCAAATGTAGGGAAATCTACATTCTTGTCCATTGTAACCTCTGCCAAGCCAAAAATTGCGAATTATCATTTTACCACCCTTGTACCGAACTTGGGAGTAGTAGACCTGGGAAGCGGAAGAAGCTTTGTGATTGCCGATATTCCCGGGCTTATTGAAGGGGCGCACAGCGGGGTCGGACTGGGGCATGATTTTTTGAGGCATGTAGAAAGGACAAAGGTGCTGATACATTTGCTGGATACCTCAGGACTTGAGGGAAGAGATCCTTTGGAGGATTTTGATAAAATAAACCAGGAGCTGAAGCTGTACAGCGAGAAGCTGGCAAATAAGCCGCAGCTTGTTGCCTGCAATAAGATGGATATTCCCGCAGCGAGGGAGAACTATGGCAGGATAGTTGAAGAGTTAGGCAAGAAAGGTTACGAGGTGTATGCAATTTCGGCTGCTACAAGGGATGGTATTGCACCGCTTATGGATAGAGTGTTTAATTTGCTGGAAAGCATAAAAGATGTTGAAGAACCGGTTGAAGAAATCGTAGATTTGAGTTATCATATTAATACAGAGGATAAGCCATTTACTGCCAGAAAGGAAAATGGAGTGTTTATCGTTGAAGGGAGGCTGATTGAGCAGCTGCTTGCATCAGTTAACCTGGATGATAATGACTCTATCAAGTATTTTCAGAAAGTACTTAGAAAGAGGGGTATTGTTGATGAGCTGAGACAGTTAGGTGTTAAAGACGGTGATACAATAAGGATGCTGGATTTGGAATTTGAATATTTTGAATGAAGAACTGGAGGTCAATTTTGGGAAATGAACTGCATGCACTGCGAAAATTGTAAGCAGAACACCCCGACATATTTCTGCCTGGCAAGGAACGAAGTAATTATTAATGAGAATTATGTTGCCAATACTGAAAAAAGCAGAAAAGGCTGGAAAAAGGGTGAGCCTGGATATGAGACTCATCGACGCAAGCTCAAAAAAGAAATAGAAGTGTAAAACGATGGCAGACATGAGTCTGCCTTTTAATCATAATGCAGGAACAGCAGATATATAATTGCACGGGGGTGTTTTTGTGAAAAAAAGGATGGCTGCAGTAATCAGCATATTGATTACTATAGCTTTTCTGCTGACAATCATTGCTCCGTTGCTGCGGTAATCAGGGGTAAAAAGGATTGACATATTATATACATCTGATATAATTTATGGAAATATTAAATTTATATATTTCGTAAAAGATTTATCATTACAAAATAGGTAGCTTCTGATTTTACGGCATATGAATTATAAATATTGAGTATTCAAGACTTGGAGATCTGTGCTATGGATAATTTATTAAGAAAGGGAATCAGCGGAATATATTATTTTTGCTATAGCCTGGGCTATTATTATAGCGCTGGTTATTTTACATGCAAAAAGAATATATTACCTTTCTTAATGAGTTAAATTCTTTAAATATGTTTCATATGGACAGCTTATAATAATAAGCAGCTATTACAAATAAGGCTCATTAGAGCCTTATTTTTTTCTAGCAAGAGAGGGCAATGCAGTGGATTCGGGATGTGTATATGGTGATATACTTTTCAAGGATTGGAGGAGATTAAACTGGAAAAAGGCGACTTTAGAAAAAACATTGCAGTAGCAGGTTTAGGATTAATAGGGGGTTCCTGTACTAAAGCTTTGAGAAGGACCAAAACAGGCAAAATATTCGGAATTGATATTGACAGCGGTGTACTGGACAAAGCAGCCGGCTGCGGAGCAATAGACGATGGTGCTGTTGATGCACAAGCAATATTGCAAAAATCTGATATAGTAATAATTGCTCTTTATCCACGGGAAACAATAGAGTTTATAAAAGATAATGCCGGGCATTTCAAGCCAGGAACCATAATAACCGATACCTGCGGTATAAAGGAACCGATAATTGAGGCTGCAATAAAGTACTTGCCGAAAAATGTTGAGTTTGTTGGCGGACATCCAATGGCAGGAAATGAGTTTCAGGGCTTTGACGCTGCGTCTCCGGAACTGTTTTTTGATACGAATTATATTATAACACCACATGACAGGAACAGCGGGGAAGGAATAAGAGTTATTGAAAGACTGGCGGCTTTAATCGGGTGCAGGCGTGTGACCAGGGTGGAAGCAAGGGCACATGACCGGATAATGTCCTTAGTCAGCCAGCTTCCTCACATAGTTGCTGTTTCCTTCGCCAATCTTGCAGTGGGAGAAAAGGATATGAGCGTTTTTATGGGGCGCAGCTTCATGGATGTCACCAGAGTGTCGGTGCTGAACAGGGAATTATGGACACAAATACTTGAAATGAACAATTCAAATATTATTGACAGGATAGAAGATATGATTGACATACTTCAAAAAGTAAAAAATGCTTTGAGCGAACAGGATAAAAATAGTTTGCAGATATTATTTGACAATGCTGTCAAGGGTAAAAGGATGTGTTTGTATTGACTGAACTTGAAAAATTGCGACATAAAATAAATGAGACTGATGAAAGAATGGTTGGCTTATTTATAGAAAGGATGGCACTTGCCGCCAGAATAGGAATATACAAAGAAGAAAAAAATCTGAAAATATATGACCCGGCACGAGAAAGAGAAATTATTGAGAGATTTGCCAATGAAGTTAAAGTCGGTTTTGATATAAGTTATATCGAGGGGTTCTTGGAAAATCTAATATTTTTATGCAGGAGTTTTCAAGAGGATATTATAGGCAGAAAACAAGAGCCTCTCAAGTTTGAAGGTGCGAAAACGGGCATGGTAATTGGTTATCAAGGAATTCCGGGCTGTTATAGCTATCAGGCCGTCATTGAGTATTTCGGGGAAGAAAATAAAATCTTAAGCTGCTACAGCTTCAGAGATGTTTTTGAAGCTCTTGCAAAAGAGGAAATAAAGTACGGTGTACTTCCAATAGAAAACTCTATCTCCGGCAGTATTAATGAAGTATACGATTTACTTAGAGAGTATGAATTCTATATTGTGGGCGAAAAATGCCTTAAGGTGGAGCACAGCTTACTTACGGTGGAAGGTGCAGAGGCTTCTGATATCAGGGAGGTATACAGCCATCGGCAGGGCTTGATGCAGTGCTGCCGTTACCTTTCGGAATACCCTGAATGGAAACAGATGCCTTATTTCGATACTGCAGGGAGTGCCGAATATGTTGCAAAGGAAGGCTTGAAATCCAAAGCATGTATTGCAGGAAAAAAGGCAGCTTCAATATACGGCCTCAGTATAATCAGCCAAGATATACAAAATAACAAGAATAACAGAACCAGATTTATAATTATAAGCAAAGAAAAGCTTGAAATTGAAAATGCTGATAAAATCAGCATAGTGTGTAGTGTGCCTCATAAGCCGGGAACGCTTTACAGATTATTAAAGCATTTTGCAGAGGCTAACTGTAATCTGATGAAAATTGAATCCAGGCCTTTAGAAGGTAAAGCGTGGGAATATTTTTTCTATATAGATTTCAGTGGAAACGTAAAGAATAAAAGTATCATAGATATTCTGGCAGAAATAAAGAAGAAATGTTCATATTTCAGATTTCTGGGCAATTATAGAAGCGAAGTTGGCTGCGGATGATGAAGAAGGAACTTTAAAAATCCAGAATATTATTGTATAATGGACATAATTCATGAAAAATTACAGGGGTATTTATATGTACGAGCATGCGGTAGACAATGAGCAAATAAAGATCGGGGTAATGGGAGGAACCTTTGACCCGATTCATTATGGACATCTTGCGGCAGCCGAAGCAGCAAGAGTAGAATTCGGACTTCGCAAGGTAATATTCATGCCTGCAGGAAGCCCTCCTCATAAGTGGTTGAAAGAGATTAGCGATGCGGAACACAGATACCGTATGACAGTTCTTGCAATTTCTTCAAACTCCGGATTTGAGGTATCCCGCCTGGAAGTGGATAAGTCCGGAATCTCATATACTATTGATACAATGAAACAATTGAAAAAAACATACGGCGAAGCTTCTGATATATATTTTATTATAGGAGCCGATACTGTAATGGAGCTTTTGACGTGGCATAAAATTGGGGAGCTTTTGACTCTCTGTAAATTTATTGCCGTTACCAGACCCGGATTTAATAGTAGGAAAATGGAACAAATGATAGAGGAAATTTCGTCTAAATATAACGAAGAAATTATATGCCTTGAAGTTCCATTACTCGAAATATCATCTACAGATATAAGAGAAAGGATAAAGAATGGAAGGTCCGTGAAATATCTGCTCCCGGAAGAGGTGGAAGCATATATACATGAGAAGGGACTTTACAAGGAGTGAATTATTTGCAGGATTTGAGCTCAATTATGGAGTATCTTGGAAACAATATTTCTACAAGTAGATATATGCATTCTATAAATGTAAGCAGGACAGCAAAAAAGCTTGCCGAACTATATGGAGGCGACCCTGCCAAGGCAGAAATTGCAGGCTTGGTGCACGATTGTGCCAGAGACATTGAAAAGCCTCTTCAATTGAAATATCTTAAGGAAGAAGGTATTGAGGCGGATGAACTGACTCTGGGTACCGTAGAACTATTGCACGGTCCTGCTGCAATATATATTTGCAGAAGAATTTTCGGCATTGAGGATGAGGATATACTGAGTGCTGTAAGATATCATACAACGGGCAAAGAAAACATGTCTCTCCTCGAAAAAATAATATACCTCTCTGACTATATCGAACCTGCAAGGAGTTTCCCTGGAGTCGGGGAGCTGAGGGAACTGGCCTTTAAAAGTCTGGACAAGGCTCTGATTCTGGTTTTTAATTCGTCTATCCGGTACATATTGTCAAAAAACGGATTCATACATATTGATACAATACTTGCAAGAAATAGTGCGCTTAAAGAAGTACAGGAATATGGAGCGCTGTGACGGGATAGCGGCAGATAGAGAATATTGATGTGTTTTGGTGTGAAATATATAGAAATGAGGTTTACAAACTTGAAAAAATATATAATAATTTTTTTAGCTTCGTTTTTGGTTTTTTTCATAATCATTGGGGGAATATACTACAAATATAAATCAAATATGACTGATGAGCATTTTGTCAAAATTATAGAAGAGAATCCCGAACTTGAGCCCGAGGATGCAAAAGAGGAAGTAATAATTAACACTTTGTTTATGGGTATTGATGAAGCAAGATCGGATACTATGATTGTGATAAGTTATAATAAGATTAATCAAAAAATTGCATTGCTTTCCATACCAAGAGATACCAGGGTTGAGATTCCGGGATATGGTGTTGACAAGATAAATGCAGCAGCTGCGAAAAAAGAAGGTACTGCTCTTGCCATGAGGACTGTGAGCAATCTTCTGGGCATTCCCATACATCACTATGTTAAGGTAACCTTTAAAGGAGCAGAAAGAATAATAGATATTTTGGGGGGAGTCACTGTAAATGTACCCCCCGGTATGGATTACGAGGATCCAGTTCAGGATTTGTATATTCACCTGAAACCGGGTTTGCAAGTACTCAATGGAAAGGATGCCGTGAAATTTGCACGATTCAGATCGGGATATCCTGATCAGGACCTTGGAAGGATTAGGGCACAGCAGCAGCTTATCAAGGCATTTATCGATAAGCTTACAAGTCCCAAGATGATACCAAAAGCACTCACCATTGCCGATGCAATGTCAAAATGTATCAAGACCAATCTTGATAGCAGCGATATAGCGCATTATGCTATGAATATTAAAGATATAAAGATGGAGAATATAAGCTTTCACACACTTCCTGGTAATGACGGATATATAAACAAGATTTCATACTTCTTGCATGATGAAACCAAGCTTAAAGAGATGATGGAACAGATACGTATAGACCTTGGAGTGCAGGAGCAGACAGAGGAGACTGAATTATCACCGGCAAATAATGATAATATCCCGGAAGTATCTGAAACGGACGCCAGCTATATGTTGAGCGCCAAACATTTATTAACGGAGGGATGTATTTGTTTTCAATTTCAACGGAAATGGCGAATAGGGCCGTCGAACTCTTGAAGGGTAAGAAGGCAAAAGATATAAGGTTATTGGATATTCATGAGCTTACAACTATATCAGATTACTTTGTTATTGCATCAGGAAGCTCTATAAAACAAGTTCAGGCAATGAGTGATGAACTGGAAGAGAAGATGGATTTGGCAGGGTATAAAATGCATCATAAGGAAGGATTCAGGAATGGCAGATGGATATTGCTGGATTATGGGAATATAGTAGTCCACTTGTTCCATGATGAAGAAAGACAATTCTACAATCTGGAAAGACTATGGGTGGATGCGAAATGGATTTTTGTGGATAATGAATAGATAATAAGTCAATATTATTTAGGGGTGTTAGCATGAGTAAAGAATTGCATCCTATACTAAAAGGCATGATACCGCTTGTAGATGGAATAGCAAGTACGTTTGGAAAAAACTGCGAGGTTGTTCTGCATGATATCAGAAGGCCGCAGAGTTCCGTTATTGCGATAGCCAATGGGCACATAACCGGAAGAAGCATCGGAAGTCCAATGACTGAATACGGTCTGGCCACGCTTCGCAAAGGACAATTTGACAAGCCGATAGTGAACTATAGAAAGAAAACAAAAGACGGTAAGTTTCTAAAGTCTTCGTCGTTGTTTATAAAGGATGAAAAGGGAAAGCTTATTGGTTTTCTGTGTATAAATTATGATATCTCAGAGCTTACAATAGCAAGAAATATTATCAATGACTTTACCAATATAATAGAGGATACTGATTTTGATGAAGATAGTGGCGAATCTTTCGGAAGTACAGTCAATGAGATGCTTAGCAGTATAGTGAATAAGACATTGGAATCTGTCGGGAAGCCTGTTGCCTTCATATCTAAGGAGGAAAAGGTTAATATAGTCCAAACCCTGGATCAAAAGGGAGTTTTTTTGATAAAGGGCGCAATCGACTATGTTGCAAAGGTGCTATGTGTGTCAAGATATACTGTTTATAACTATTTGGATGAAATAAGAGAGATTATTAATGAGTAAAGGAAGGGATAGATTATGTCAAAAGAAATTGTAAGAACCGAAAAGGCACCAGAGGCTATTGGCCCGTATTCCCAAGCCGTAAAGTACGGGAATCTGGTATTTACCTCAGGATCAATAGGGATTGATCCCGTTACAGGTGCATTTCCGGAGGGAGGCCTCCAGACTCAGGCCAAGCAGTGCCTTGAAAATCTGAAGGTCATCCTTGAAGCTTCAGGAAGCAGATTGGAAAACGTGCTTAAGACCACAGTATTTATCAAGGACATGAATGATTTCTCCAAGATCAATGAGATTTATGGGCAATACTTTACTGAGAAGCAGCCCGGGAGATCCTGTGTGGAGGTTGCGAGATTGCCCAAGGATGCACTCATAGAAATAGAAGCTGTAGCATTTACAGAATAAAAGAAGAATGCTACATAACTGTGCTTGAGGACACGGGGGGACACGGGGACGTTTGAGGACACGGGGACGTTTCTCCTGTCTCACTGGAGACA
>JAAYQK010000209.1 GCA_012519325.1 Gracilibacteraceae bacterium
CTCGCGTTCAGCTTGGAAGGCTGACGTTGTACCATTGAACTACACCCACATGCTTGCAATATGTCGCTTTTTGTGTCGCCGACAATTATAAATTATAGCAAAATTTATATTGAGTGTCAACTGATTTGAAACTTAATTTAACATACAATTAATAGCATATAAAACAATATATTTACAATGGTTTCAGCTTTTTTGCAAACTCCTTCAGAGCATTTGCCCTGTGGCTTATCCTGTTTTTTTCTTCCGGATCCAGCTCAGCCATAGTTCTTCCATTACAACCATCTACTATAAAGAGTGGATCATACCCGAAACCATGCTCTCCTTTTTCTTCATAACCGATTTTCCCATATACATAACCTTCCGCAGTTATTTCTTTCCCTTGGGGAAATACCGCAGCAATGGCAGAACAGAACCTTGCTCCTCTGGCATCATCCGGCACATCCTTCATGGCCTTCTTAAGCTTTTCATTGTTTTTTTTGTCCCTTTCAGCTCCTTCTTCCCCCGAATATCTTGCTGACCTCACTCCCGGCTGTCCCTTGAGTGCATCTACCTCAAGGCCTGAATCATCAGCAATTGCTGCTTCTCCTGTAATCCGGAATATCTCTCTTGCCTTTATCAAAGCATTTTCTATGAAGGAATCCCCGTTTTCCTCAATCTCAATATTCAATCCGGCATCCGCCAGGGATATTACTTCTATTCCTTTATCCTTCAATATCGCCCTTATTTCCGCAAGCTTATAACTGTTATTTGTTGCTGCTATCATCTTCATCACTTATACCTGCCTTATCAATATCACCAAGGGATTGCTTCTGTATCTCAATCAGCTCCTTTATGCCTTTTTCGGCCAGCCCCATCATTTCCTGAAGCTGTGCCTTGCTGAAGGGGCTTTCTTCTCCTGTACCCTGAATCTCAATAAACTCCCTCTTATCGGTCATTACTATGTTCATATCGACCTGGCAGGTTGAGTCCTCCGCATAATTCAGGTCTAATATTGCTTCCCCGTCTTTTATGCCGACGCTTATTGCCGCAATATACCCATTCAAGGGCATTGCTTCGATCTTTTCCTGCTGAACCAGCTTATATAAGGCATCAACAATGGCTACGTAAGAACCGGTTATGGATGCCGTCCTTGTGCCTCCATCAGCTTGTATTACGTCGCAATCTATATAAATTGTCATTTCTCCCAGTTTTTCCAGATCCACAATGGATCGCAGAGCCCTCCCTATAAGCCTCTGTATCTCCATTGTTCGGCCGTCAACTTTTCCCCTTGTTGACTCCCTTGGCTTACGTGCTTCAGTTGATCTGGGAATCATTCCGTACTCACTGGTAATCCAGCCCTTGCCTGTTCCCTTTATAAAAGGAGGCACCTTGTCATCTACTGAAGCCGTGCAAATTACTTTGGTATCACCCATTTCTATAAGCACTGAGCCTTCTGCATGCTTTAAATAGTTTCTTGTTATTTTCACCGGCCTGATCTGTTCATTGTTTCTCCCATCAATTCTCTGCATCTGTCTTCCTCCCCTTTCAAAGTATTTGTTTTTTGCCTGGAAATTCCTCTTTACCTTCGCTCATAAAACATATTTATTATTAATATTATTCCGTGTATGCAATAGAAGTATCCACAAAAACATACAGCTTGTCAATCTTTTTTGCTGTATTCAGGGACGTTCTGAATAAGCGCCCCTATTCATAAAAATTAATAAAAGTCGGAACTGCAATGTAATTGTCTGCACCCAAACCATCTGTGTTTTCAACAATCTTGCCATTTACAAATATTTTAATTTTTGAAATCTCGGGAAATTCCTTCAAAGTAAGCGTTACTGCCTTTATCATGGTATTCTCTGCTGCTTTGTCCCTTTGCTTAGTTAATATGTGTTCGGAAAAATTAACATAAGCTATACCGTCATTTACCTGCACACCCAGTAGTTGTGTCCCCTCCGGAAAAGGGTTTTTAAGACTGTTTGCCCCTGCGGGGCCTTCAAGCAGCGCCTTTATTGCGGCTTCCGCACTGTTTTCGAATCCTGATACCACTTTTGTTACAGGAACAAAATACGAGTATTCACCGCTTCCTTTTTTATGATAGTATACCACAACCTTAGATAACTTTTCACCCGGGTTTTCTAAAGGCTGAAGATTTATTTCGGTTCTTTTAAGCGCGCTTCCTAATTTTGTTCCCTTGGGCATTTCTTCAATTTTTTTGCCGTCTACTCTGATTTCAACTGTTTTTATATTGGGAAACTCGGTAAGCGTATATACCACTGCTTTGATTCCCAGCTCTTCAGCCTTCTTACTGCTGAAATTCAGGAACTCCTTGGAAAAATCCATTATTGCCAAACCGTTATCCCTTATGACTGCCCCATTGATTCTGGTGCCCATAGGCAATGTCGGTGTCAATCCTGCAGCACTGATATCCTGTACCGTCACCGGGCTGTAAATGATAGCTGATATTGCTGTTTTCGCTACGCCAAGATCTCCTTTGGGTATGTATCTCATAACAGGTATAAGAAAACTCTCATTGTCCTTGTAATAAAGCACTGCCGCTCTGGTGTCCTCCGGCTGGGAGGGGATTATTTCACTCATGCTTTGAATTTCCTCCTGTACCTGCGGGGGGCTTTCCTCGGCAGTATCAGTCTTTTTATTAAAGAAATCCCATAAAGCAGTCAGCGGGTTGCTGCAGCTTGTAAGTATCAATGTACAGCATAGAAGTAGTGCCGATAATAGTATAAACTTTCTGTTCATTCACTTCACCCCTTATTTTTTATCAATATATTATATTAGTCTTGTAAGGGGTATATTCGTATAAGAAGAATAATGCGTTGCGAAGACACGGGGACAAAGACACGGGGACAACGGGAAAGACACGGGGACGTTTC
>JAAYQK010000210.1 GCA_012519325.1 Gracilibacteraceae bacterium
ACATGTTTTTTCCAGCTGTTTTGTTTTTTCTGACAGCATCTCGGCCTGGCAGTCCAATTTTCGGTTGAGTTTGAAAATTTCAACGTATCCTCTTACCTTGGACTTTAATACTATCGGATCAAAGGGCTTCAGTATATAGTCCATAGCACCTACGGAATAACCTGTCAAGACATGTTTCGAATCCATATAGTTGGCGGTAATAAAAATTATCGGTGTGTTTCTTGTTCTTTTACGTGCTTTTATCAGCTTTACCGTAGAAAATCCATCCAAGACAGGCATCTGAACATCCAGCAGTATTACTGCAAAATTAAGCTTCAACAAATATTTAAGTGCTTCTTCACCGGAAAATGCTTTGATTAAATTGTATTCCTCACAGGCAATAATTGCTTCCAGCACAAGAAGGTTCTCCGGTTTATCATCAACCAGCAGAATATTAACTTTGTCGGCGATTTGCATGACTGAAACCCCCTTATTATGCAATCCGCATAAGGCACTAAAAATTATAGTAATTAATTTTAAATACTAATTATAGTTAATTATAGAATATCACAATTGAGAGACTTGTCAAGATTTAGAAGGCTTTGTCAATCATGGAACACTGCCTAGAATATTCTAAAAATTTTCTAATTTTAAACAATCTGCTTTTATATCAATGGCTTTCTAATAAATAAACCTTCTGATATCATACTGATTATTGATTTCGGAAGGTTTATCAACAGACATTATTACAGGGAATCATGTTGTCAATTCAGCAATTATTTCTTTTAGCGTTTGATTATTGCCAACATTTCCTGGGAAAATAATATACGGAATTTCCGGAAACTTGCTGTTTTCATCTGTTATCCATACAGGTATCCCAGACTTTATCTGCCCTGCAACCAATGCTCTCTTTACCCCAAGCCCTTTGGTCCCTATGTCGCTGGAGGTAATCCCGCCCTTTGCAATAATGAAGCTTGGCGCCGTATTAAGAGATTTTACAATATCCACAAGCGCTGAAGAGACTTTTACGGAAACCTCCAGGTTTTCTTCACTGATTTTTTGCGATACCTTTACCAGATTCCTGCTGGTATATACCAATACAGTATTTCCATTGGCAATTTCGTTTTCAACTATGGCCGAAACCCTGGATATTTCATTTTGCATTTCACCGCTGATAACCTTATTCACACTTACTTCAACGGTTTTCAGGTATTCAAGCTCCATTGCGGCATATAACTGGTTTGTTGTTTTTTCTACATAGGAACCGACAATTACAAGCCCACCTTTGTTATTATGCTTAATCAACTCATCTTTGGTAAGCAATTCTTTATCTTTTATTCCGCCTCTTACTTTTACAAAGGATGCCGCTGTCCTGAACAAAAAATTCTTCCCCTGCTCTTCCGCCAGCATAAGCCCCATGGTAAAAATTACAATATCCATATAGTCAAAAGCATTGACTATAATTTTCTGAAACTTTTCAGCGCCAAGCAAAGCTTTGGCAATCTCATCATATCCCTGGTTTCTTATCATATCTAAGGAAATTGATATTACATCATCTGACTTATACTTTCCCAGGGTCTTTTCTTCCACCCACAGCTTCAGGTCGGAATTTTCATAGCCGAATGCAGCGTCTTTTGCGAATTCTGTTTCACCTGCCGGTATCAACCGGCCATTATCTTCTACCAAATGAATATCATTAACAGTATATCTGCCGCCTTCCTTAAAGAAGGGGATAATTATCTCCCCATCAAATCTTATATCTGTTTTCTCCTCTATTACTCTACGAATTGTCTCAGTTTCAAGGGGATAATGCCCCCTTAAGGTTGAGTCGCTCCTGCTGATTATTTTAAAGGCTTTCCCCGTTTCAAGTGAAATATTGCAGATTCTTTCAGCAATAACACTGTTTATATGCTCTGCATCCTTTGCTTTCAAACCCCGGCTATTCGTAAGAATGTATATTAAATTGGCCTTTTCCAGAAATGCCGACCTTATTGATTCTTCATCCCACACTGTTAGTACAGGAATGTTATTGACAGTCTGGACACCGGTCGGGTCATCGTCCAAAACAAAGATCTTTATATTCTGCTTCATGATTTTTTTTATAAGTAAATCATTAAGCTCATTATAGCCCTCAGGCAAATCAGGCAATTTTCTTATTACTTCATTCATATTTATCGCATTCAAATTAAGCCCTCCTGCAAAATTTCTTATAAGACTTCAGCCTTTTCATGACATCATTGGCACCGCGTCCGAAATAATCGTGGAGTATCTTGTATTCGTTATAAAGCTTGTTATATATTTCAACATTTCCGGGAATAGGCTCATAGTATTTTTCTTTCACTTTACCCATAACCTTTGCAGCATCTACAATGCTGTCGTAACCGCCCTTTTCCCTTCCTGCAGCCACAGAAGCAAACATTGCCGCTCCCAGTGCAGGAGCCTGGTCCGATGCGCTTATCCTTATTATCATGTTTGTAACATCCGCATAAATCTGCATCATCAAGCTGTCCTTTGACGCTATACCCCCGCATGCATATAATTCATTTATGGGTACACCGCTTTCACGAAAGGTCTCAATAATCATTCTTTGTCCAAAAGCAGTCGCTTCTATTAGTGCCCTATATATTTCCTCAGGTTTGGTCTGAAGGGTGCATCCCAGAATAACGCCGGTAAGATCTGCATCAACCAGCACCGATCGGTTTCCATTCCACCAGTCCAATGCTATCAAGCCGCTCTCTCCGGCATTGAGCTTCGATGCTTTTTCTCTAAGCAGCTCATGTATGCCAATGCCTCTTTCTTTAGCCTCTTCAGTATAGGAAGCCGGTACGCAATTTCTTACAAACCAATCAAAATGATCACCTACACAGGATTGGCCTGCTTCATAGGCAAAGTATCCGGGAATGGCACCATCTTCAACTACTCCGCACATCCCGGGTACCATCTTTTCTTCTGTGTCAAGCAATATATCGCATGTTGACGTGCCTATAATCATCAGCATTTTCCCCGGCTCAGTTATTCCCAATGCAGGGAGAGTCACATGTGCATCAATATTTCCTACAGAAACTGCAGTTCCGGGGTTTAACCCGGTTAACTTTGCTGCTGCTTCGGATATCTCACCAGCCTTGGTTCCCAATGCAAATAACTCGGAGGATAACTTTTCCTCAACATAATTCTCAAGCCTTGGATCAAGAGCTTTAAAAAACTCTTTTGAGGGATAACCCTCCTTCTTATTCCAAATTCCTTTATAGCCTGCCGTACATAACTGCCTCTTCTCCACACCGGTCAGCTGCCAAGTGATCCAGTCGGCTCCTTCAATCCATTTATCCATTGCTTCATATATTTCAGGAGCTTCATTCAAAACCTGCAAAACTTTGGCAACTTCCCATTCGGATGATTGCTTGCCTCCATACCTGTTTACAAACCTTTCATTTCTCTGCAATGCAATGGCATTCAACCTGTTAGCATATTCCTGAGCTGAATGATGCTTCCACAGTTTGGGCCAGCTATGCGGATTTGAGCTGTATTCCTCCTTTAAACATAAAGGCTTTCCTTCGCTGTCTGCAGGCAATATAGTACAGGCTGTAAAATCAATCCCTATACCGATAACATCATCCGGACTTACGCCTGATTCCTTTAAAATTGCAGGAATTGTTTCCCTGAGCACCTCAATCCAATCATTAGGATGCTGCAAGGCCCAGTCAACGCCAAGCCTGGTAATTCCATCCGGGAGAACTTCATTTATTACTCCGTGTGTATATGTTTTCGAAGCTGATGCAACTTCTCTTCCTGTATCTACTTCAACAAGAACCGCACGTCCGGACAGGGTACCGAAGTCAACCCCAATTGTATACTTTTTCCTGGTCATGATAATCTCTCCTTATACAATATAGTTTATATGAGCCGGCTTTCCCTGAAACAATAAAGTGAAGCTTGCATCAAAGGGCTTTACTTCAGCTGACGCAAGCTTATATTTTTATTGTTCTTTTAATCAACGATTTTTGTAATTCTTACAATATTCTTATCCGTAAAAGGATCCAAAGCATCTCTTGCAGAACTTGAGAATGAGAATGCTACCGCACCCTCGTCTCCGGCCTGGAACCAGTGCTTCACTCCCGGTTCAACCGTTATTTGGCTTCCGGGTGTCATAACCGTCTCTTCCCTCGCAGTATAAAACTCTTCCTTTCCCTTTGGTATTTTTGCCATCTTCAGTGTATTCTCTCCCTCGCGGCAAAAATACAATGTTCCCCATATAACACGGATAGTCTCCTCCTTGCCCGGATCCTGTCCATAGGCAGTATGCCAATGCTCGGGCAGGGTTTGACGAGGAAACAGGGCTATTACCTTTGCGCTTATCCTGTCTGTATTAAAGAAGGTCAGCATCTGCCCCCCTTCTACCATAAGATCGTTAAGTCCAAAGTCTGCTACATCCATTTCTTCAATTTCTTTCTGATTTATTACTACGCCTGCATCTTTCATCATTTGTGCTGCCTTATCCCTGGCCTGAATATATTCAGCTTTTGTAAGCATCGATTTACCTCCAATTGACATGTAGTTATAAACGGGATCTAATCCCTAAAAGCTCCCGGGATTCGGAAGTTGTTGCCACTTCAAATCCCATATCCCTGATTAGGGTTGCCGCCTTTTCCACTAATACCGCGTTTGTTTTTCCTATTTTCCCCGGGGCATAGTATACACTATCCTCAAAACCGACTCTTATGACATATGCCCCCATGGCTATTGCAGCTGCAAGAAGAGACATATTCTTCATCCCGTGGTGTACATACCCCCATGGTGCCCCGGCAGGAATTGAATCTGCCAGGAATTGAAGATTGCGTGTATTGGCCTGTAATGTTCCCTTGAAACCATTACAGATACCGAATATAAACGGAGGCTTCAGCACTCCTTCCTCAGCCAGAAGCAATACATTATCAATCATTCCCGGCTCAAATATTTCAAGCTCAGGAACTATTCCTCTTTCCTCCATGCGCTTTGCCCAAAATCTTATATCCGATAATTTATTGATGTATTCATTCTCACCCAAATTTACAGAACCCATATTAAGCGAGCCCATTTCAACCCGTTCATCGTTAAGGGATACACATCTGTCTTCCAAAGACAAATCGGAAACCCCTCCCGTAGAACCTTGAATTATAATATCACAGCCTTCTCTGATTAAATCCAGAGTCCTGGTGAATTCCTTTAAATCCTCAGTAGGCCTGCCGTACTTGTCTCTCACGTGAAGATGGACCAATGATGCTCCGTTTCTATAAGACGCTATTACATCATTGGCAATTTCCTCCGGGGATAAAACACTCTCAACTTTTTCACTCACGTCAAGTGCAACGGGTGCCACAGCAATTATTATTTTCCTCATAATATCATCTCCGTTATCTATCCTTCCACACCGGAATCCGGTTTTCCTCTGCTGCAGTCAGAGCTTCAGCAGCATCTTCGGATTTCAATAATGATATAAGCAGATCAAGGCCGGACTCCAGATTCTGTCTGTACTGA
>JAAYQK010000211.1 GCA_012519325.1 Gracilibacteraceae bacterium
AAAGCCAAGGCTGCTACTCTATCTACTTCAGAGATTTATAAAGACGGCAAAAAAATATCCCTGGCGGCGTATACCATCAACGGAAACAATTACTTCAAACTAAGGGATATAGCCAAAGCCTTTGACATAGGCGTTACTTGGGACGGTGGGACTAATACGGTTGGTATCGACACAAGCATAAGCTATGTAGAGAAGTAGAAATGGATAGACCTTTAGAGTGTGTGGTATTGATGCCAAGTGAGGATAACGAATCTGTTGGTGAAGTTTGAAGGAGTTATACTTTCTGAAAGGGACAGGTCTTCTTTGCTAAAGGGCGAAGTGCCTGTCCCTCTGCATTCACGATTACTTAGCAGCCATTATTCCGTAAATATGGTTCCCGGCTTACCTTCCCCTTTTTCTAACCAACTTATGGAGCATATCCGGGATTTCATTGAGTGCCTGCAATATATGGTCCACCTTCTCCATCGTGTTGTCAGGTATCATTGATATGAAGCCCATTGAGAAAAAATGAGATTTTTCGCTCCGTAGGAACACATACATAAAGGCAGTATTTGATAGCTAAGTGTTCAGGTTAGATGTTATAATGTTGTTGCTTGTTCACACGCTACTCTCAAAATACCATCCATAAGCATATAGCTAACGAAGGTGATAATTGTGGGTAATGCATATCAACGGGTGCCGTTCTACGAGGCACTCGCCCATACCCTTGATATTAATCATTCCGATCCGTTCCGGTTTAACGGTAATCCTACTCTTGGTACCGGGACGTTTTTCATTGCCGGGGTTAACGAGGTTTGGAAGTTAACAAACGGCTTTTACAAATGCATAAAAAAAGACGGAACCTCCGTTGAGCCAGGGGATATAAAATGAACGGGCATAAATTGTTAAATTCCCGCAGACTTTCTGTTGCGGCATTTTCGTTTTCTTTTGCGTATCTGCTTTCCTTCCTGTTTGAAGGTCAAGTGCTGTATAGCCTGCTGGACCTGCATGGGGTGAACGCCTCCACTTACATATTGGCTGCCATGATAGCACATTTTATGGGGCTTCTCACCTGCGGTCTATTTCTCAGGTCTCAGGCGGCCGCCAAAAATATGATGCTCGGTGGTATGAGCTTATGCTTAGTCGCTACCGTCCCTTTCTTCTTTGCTCCCTCCTCTCTATGGCTGAGCGGGTTGATTACCGGCGGATACTTTAGCGGCTGCGCAGTGGCAGCATGGGGATTTTTTCTCAGAGCCTTTACGCCCAAGAACGAACGCATTAAATCCTGCGCAGATGTTCTAATCTATTCCAATCTGTTGATGATTGCAGTCAACGTGGTTGCCATGAATCGCTCACCGTTTATCGGGCTAAGCCTTGCTATACTTTGCCTTGTGACCGGTATAGCCTTCATTTGGATGCTGCCGGCGGGGCAGGAGAACGGGCAGAACAATACATTTAAAAACAAGACCCTTGACGGCATTAAAAACCCACTGATTTTGCTATGTCTTTTTGTCTTAATCATTACAATTAATTCCGGACTGATGTATCACGTCATCAACCCCGCTTTTGAGCATCTACCGGGATTGGTGAGCTGGTATTGGGCCGTGCCTTATATCGTGGCGCTCGCCATTATGCGCAACCTGCCTATGACAGCAAAGCGTTCCAGAATTTTGTATATCGGGATGGCAATGATTATCGGCGCGTTCATCAGCTTTATGCTGCTGGGGAGAAACACCTCCGACTATCTGATTGTGGATACACTGATGCTCGGCGCCTGCGGTATTTTTGACCTGTTTTGGTGGAGCATCCTCGGAGAAATGCTGGATTATAGCGATAACCCGGCACAAACCTTTGGCATCGGTCTTTCCGCCAATGT
>JAAYQK010000212.1 GCA_012519325.1 Gracilibacteraceae bacterium
CTAATTGAGGATGCCGGCGATATAGGGGAAATAGACTCTTTTACTGTGAATGATATTGCAATAGGCATATACAATGCATTAAACACCAAGCCTGCTGACTCAGACAAGAAGCTGATCAGCGTAATGGCGGAGGAAAATATAATTTCATCGGATAAGGCGGTTGCGGCAGGATTCACTCTGGATACAAAGGAAGCCGAGGTTGTGAGCTTTAATGTTTTATCAAACAATAAGATCGAGGTAGAGTTTGATGAGGATATACTGCTGCAGAAGGCTGATGTTGAAATATCAGATCTGAATGGGGACTCCCGGCTTTCGGTTCTGTCTGTGGATTCGGACGGCAGGAGGGCAGTGATAACAACTACAGAGGCTAAGCCCTTCCACGGGTATGAAATTGAAATTAATACTTTAGTGCCTACTGACGGATGGGCAGTTAAGGGATACAAGAATAGATTCGTTGCAATGCCCAAGGATACGGTCAAACCGACAGTCAAGCATGAACTTCTGGGCAGGAACGAGATACTGATTACTTTCAGCAAAGTCATGGACAGAAGGTCCGCAGAGGATATTTCCAACTATAGGATTGAATATGATATAAACATTCTGAGCGCGGATTTGAGTTCTTCGGGAAAATCAGTGATATTAAATACAACTGACATATCCGCAAGAGACTTTTACAGATTGACTGTACAAAATGTATATGATGCTGCCGGAAACAGTATTGACAGGTACAAGGCAACCTTTGACGGAGCTTTGGGGGATAATAAAGGGCCTTCAGTAACGAGTGTAAAATCCGAGAATAGCACAACGCTTATCGTTACCTTCAATGAAAGAGTTTCTGCAAATACTGCCGAAGACATCGGCAATTATGATATTGACGGATTAGATATATATGATGCTCAGCTGGACGAAACCGGTAAGATTGTCACTCTTACAACTGAGCCTCAGGACTCCAGCGCTGTATACAAGCTCATAATATCGGATGTTGAGGATACCTGGGGCAATTTCATGTACAGGAAGGAATTCGGATTCGTGGCTGACAACAGTAAGCCCAAGGCTGTAGTTGTAGGCATTTCGGGCAATGAGGTCCAGGTTACCTTTACCAAGAAAATGGACAGAGAGTCAGCTGAGGATATAAGCAATTATTCTATAGACAAGGATCTAGAAGTGAAAGAAGCATTTTTCGATAGTACCGGAAAAGTTGTTACCCTTATAACTGATGACCAGACCCTTAGAGAGGTTTATACTATTACAATTTCAAATGTGTATGATGCATGGGGAAACAGTTTGAGTACCACTACAGGAAAGTTCGGCGGCATGGCTGCGGACACCAGAGGGTTGAACTATACGGTAAAAAGTATTGGAAACGGAATTGAATTGACCTTTAACAGGAGGCTTGACAGGGAAACAGCAGAAGACGTATTCAATTACGTGCTGGACAAATCCTTAGGGTATGCCGCAAAAGCTGAGCTGGATGACTCGGGCAGGGTGGTGGCCTTGCTGACGGCTAACCACAGCAGCGGCAAGGTATATACTATTACGGTGGAAAATGTTAAGGACATTTTCGGTAATAAAATTAGCAGGGATACCAAGGTAAGTACAAAGAAATTCTCCGGCATAGGCAGCAGCGTGAGCACAAGCAGCGGATCATTGAATCTGGAAATCGTAGTGACGATAAATGTAAATACAATAGACCTGATTTTCAGTGATGAGCTGAACGATGATGAGCTGGAGGAGATGGCTGTCAAGGTAAATGTGCCTGATGATTACGACTATGACCTGCCTTCAAAGCTGAGTTATTATAAGTATTTTGTAGACAGCAAAAAGAATGCAAGGATACAGTTTAAAACGGATACGAATGATAATCCTGAAGTATTTGAATCAGGCAATATATATGAAGTTGAAGTAAAAAATATCGACAGGCTTAACAGCAAGGATGATGCTAATATCAAGCTGTTTGCGGGGACAAGCAATCCCAATGAGGCACCGGAGATATTGGAGGTCAACGCATTAAACAGTACCGCTGTTGAGGTGGTATTCAGTGAACCGGTAAAGGGAATTACCAAATCCAGGTTTGAAATAGAAGATGATATAGATATTTCAGGTATATCGGCAGAGGATGACGATGTGATAACCGATAAGGTTTTGATTTATATCAGCAATAAAACTGAGCTTGATGACGATGAGTACAAGCTGTATGTGAAATCAGGAATAAAGGATGCGGCAGGGCTTAACTCCCTGAATACCAAGAGCTTGACCTCCGGCAAATATTTCGAATTTGACGGGACCTCCGATGAAAATGAGCCTCCTTTTGTGGATTCCGATATTGCCGTTCTTGACAGTTATACGATACAGTTTGAGATGAGCGAGGAGATAGGAGATATAAGCAACAGCTCCTTCTCAATTAAAAGAGCGTCGGGCAGCAGCTCTGCAAGTATTAATATTTCAAAGGCAGTACTGGCTGATGACAGGAAGATTGTGACCCTATACCTTAACAGCAGGTATACAGGACTCAGCTCGGACTA
>JAAYQK010000213.1 GCA_012519325.1 Gracilibacteraceae bacterium
CCAATTATACTATCATATGGAGGAGAGAGAGGGATTCGAAGCCGGATGGCCGGCTGCCCACCTCTATACGTATATCTCCTTTATCTGTGGCCTTTGATATTTATTGATTAATATTTCCAAATTGGCCATTTCATGAGGGTTCTCACCCTCTCTTACTATTCTGCCAATTATACTATCATATGGAGGAGAGAGAGGGATTCGAAGCCGGATGGCCGGCTGCCCACCTCTATACGTATATCTCCTTTATCTGTGGCCTTTGATATTTATTGATTAACATTTCCAAATTGGCCATTTCATGAGGGTTCTCACCCTCTCTTACTATTCTGCCAATTATACTATCATATGGAGGAGAGAGAGGGATTCGAACCCTCGGACGCTGTAACACGCCTCTGGTTTTCAAGACCAGCTCCATAAACCACTCGAACATCTCTCCTCACGTGAACAATATACATTATAACAATATTAAATTTTGGTGTCAACAAACAAATATTATGATATTAGGTCTGTAAATTACACTACATTTTAAACTTGGCATTTTATTATGCAAATTCCATTATACCGTAAAGTTGCTCATATTCCCTTTAAGACTTTCTGCAAGCTCGGACAGCATCTCAGCTGATTCCAATATGCTTCGCACCTCATTCGCCTGTTTATCAGTTGAAGCAGATACTTGTTCGGTTGCAGCAGCTGCTTCCTCTGATATTCTGACAATGTGCCCGATTGCTGTTTCTGCCCGCCTGGAATTTTCTGTAAAATTTTTTATGCCTTTGTTATTTTGTCCAAACCTCCCATGTAAGGCCTCAGAACCTCTGGAATGACTACGCTTCCGTTTTCCTGCTGATAATTCTCAAGTATAGCAGCTACCGATCTTCCTACAGCAAGGCCTGAGCCGTTAAGAGTATGAACAAATCTAGGTTTTTCCTTGGGTGACAGTCTGAATTTTATATCTGCCCTTCTTGCCTGGTAATCTTCAAAATTGCTGCAGGAGGATATTTCTACATACCTGCCGTAGCTCGGCATCCAAACCTCCAGATCATAGGTCTTTGCAGAAGAAAAGCCTAGATCTCCGGCACACAGGCATACCACCCTATATGGAAGCTTTAATAGCTTCAATAATCTTTCCGCATCCTCAGTCAGCTTCTCCAGCTCCTCATAGGAGTTCTCAGGGTTTGCAAATTTGACAAGTTCAACCTTGTTGAACTGATGTTGTCTTATTAATCCTCTCGTGTCCCTTCCTGCCGAACCCGCTTCAGCTCTGAAGCAGGCAGTATATGCCGTATGTTTTATGGGCAGCATGCTGCCATCAAGTATCTGCTCTCTGTACATGTTGGTAACTGGAACTTCAGCAGTGGGCACTAGGAAATACTCCGTATTCTGAACCTTAAAAGCGTCCTCTTCAAATTTCGGCAGTTGGCCTGTTCCTATCATACTTCTCCTATGAACCATAAAGGGAGGGAATATTTCAGTATAGCCGTTTTCGGTGTTAGTATCCAACATAAAGTTTATCAGCGCTCTCTCCAGCTTTGCTCCCAGTCCTCTGTAAAATGTGAATCTGGCACCTGTCACCTTTCCTGCCGTTTCAAAATCCAGTATATTGAGATCGATACCGATATCCCAATGAGCCTTTGGCTCATATTCAAATTTTGTCGGTTCTCCTTGCTTCCTAATTTCAGCATTATCCGCATCAGAGCTGCCGTCAGGTATACCGTCATTAGGTGTATTTGGTATAGTCAGAAGAATGTCCGTTATCTTCTCATCTAGATTTCTTACCTGCTCATCCATTTCCTTAATCTTTTCGGATACTTGCCTCATTTCCAGAACCATAGTCTCGGCATCCTGCTTTGCTTTTTTCAGTTCTGCAACCTCTTCCGATACTTTGTTTTTTCTGCTTTTAAGCTCCTCTACCTGATAAATCACCTGCCGCCTCTGTTCATCAAGCTTCAGAACCTCATCAATTCTGAACTCCTGTCCTCTTCTTGAGAGTTTTCTTTTTATCTCCTCAGGGTTGGACCTAATTACTCTAATATCCAGCATAGTGTTTTCCTCCTTTTTTAATAGATAAATAAAAGTCTTTCCTCCCCATGAAAAGGGACGAAAGACTTTCCGCGTTGCCACCCTAATTAGCAGTAACCAATATCACTGCTCTCTTATATATTTAACGGCGGTACCGGTACTGCTCCTCGCAGACTGCTCCGGGATGGATGACTACAAGCTGCCAGCTGGCTCACACCTTCCGCCCGCTCTCTTGATGGCATGCATATAGCTTTTCCCTTCAATGCATTTAAATTATTCAATATATATTTTAGATTATTCTACTACTTATTATGTATTTATGCAACTGTTTTATAAATTTACCTTGTTTCCCGGGTATATTTGTGCTTCTGTAAGGCAATAATTTACATGATCTGGATTATAGTTACAGATAAAGTACAAGGAGGAGTATAATATGAATAAGCTGGATATCGTCGGTCAAATTGCAAATTTAAAGGAAATTGACTACAAAAACACACTGGCAATAACAAGTATAATTGAACTTCTGATAGAAAAGGGAATCCTTGACAGCGATGAAGTAGCTGCAAAAGCACAATATCTGGAAGCCCAAACTCTGTCTGAAATAAGAAGAAACAACAGATTTGGAATCAGAACCGACTTCCGCTGATGAATATATCAAAGCAAAAAACTGAATGGCATGTATGTCAAAAAGGCCGATATACATGCCATTAGTAAATTAATATGCTTTTGCCGCATATACCATTTTTTCCGCCTTGCCTCCACAAATAAGACATTCGTCTCCTACATGCTCCTGATTGAATGGTATACATCTTATTGTAGCATTGGTATCCTCCTTGAGCTTATCCTCACACTCCCTGCTGCCGCACCACATTGTTTTCACGAAGCCCGGAGTATTCTGCATTATTTTCTTGAATTCCTCATAATCCGTTGTGGTATAGGTCTTATTCTCTCTATTCTTCAGTGCCTTGTTGAACATTGTGGTATGAATCTCATCAAGAAGCCCGGAGATGGTCTCTGTGAGATTATCCATGGATACAGTGAATTTCTCCAGGGTATCTCTTCTGGCTATTGTCACCTGGTTGTTTTCTATATCTCTGGGACCGATCTCCATCCTTATGGGAACACCCTTCATCTCCCATTCGTTGAATTTCCAGCCTGGACTGTAGGTATCCCTGTCATCTATTTCGACCCGGAAACACTTTTCCAGTTCTTCTTTCACCGCCTTTACCTTATCCAACACTCCTTCCTTGTGGAAAGCTATCGGGATAACAATAACCTGTATCGGGGCTATTCTGGGAGGCATTTTAAGGCCTCTGTTGTCTCCGTGCACCATTATGATTCCTCCGATAAGCCTTGTAGAAATCCCCCATGAGGTAGAATACGCATATTTTAGTACCCCATCTCTATCTAAGAATTGTATATCAAACATCTTGGAAAAATGCTGCCCTAGATTGTGTGATGTACCTGCCTGCAGAGCTTTTCCGTCATGCATCATCGCTTCCATTGTATAAGTGCGAAGAGCTCCTGCAAATTTCTCCTTTTCACTTTTCTGTCCCAGTATTACAGGCATTGCCAGTTCGTCTTCGGCAACCTGCCTGTATATTTCAAGCATCTGCATTGTTTCCTTCTGGGCTTCCTCCTCATCCGCATGTACCGTATGGCCCTCCTGCCATAAGAACTCGGCCGTTCTGAGGAAAGGTCTGGTAGTCTTTTCCCATCGTACAACATTGCACCATTGGTTTATCAATAGAGGAAGATCCCTGTATGATTGCACCCATTTGGAATACATATCACATATTATGGTTTCCGAAGTAGGCCTGATAAACAATCTCTCAGTGAGTTCCTCACTGCCCCCGTGAGTAACCCAAAGTACCTCGGGAGCGAATCCCTCAAAATGCTCGGCTTCCTTCTTCAGATAACTTTCAGGTATCAAAAGGGGAAAGTAAGCATTCTTATGTCCTGTAGCCTTGAATCTTCTGTCGGCTACTCTCTGAATTCCTTCCCATACCCCATAGCCGTAGGGCTTTATTACCATGCAGCCCTTGACCGGAGCATAGTCAACCATATCAGTCTTTAATATGACATCAGTATACCACTGGGAAAAATCCACTTCCATCGGGGTAATCTCTTTAACAAATTCTTGCTGCTTCTTATCAGCCATAATAATCTCTCCTTCAGATACGATTTAAATTACAATAATAAACCTTCGTCACATGTAAGGGACGAAGGTTTGCTCGCGGTACCACCCTATTTAAATATACGTCATCATACGTACATTCCTCTTCAGCCTTTAACGCGGGCACACGCTAGGAGTTTATCCCCGGCTTGGAGGTTGGGTTCGATAAAAGTTAACCTGGAAAGCCTTTCAGCAATTAAGCCTTCCTCTCTTAAGGCATCCTGTTATCTACTATTCCCCTTCATTGCCTTTAGTCTTTGAATTAAGCTTATTATATATTATGGCATTTGCCCTGTCAATATACACGCTTTTCATTCTTGTACAATCATTCCTTTTTTAAGCTCTTCAGCTGTTTCCTCGCCTCTCAGAAGGTCTACCAGATGTAATGCAAAATAAATCGCAGTGCCCGGTCCCTTAGAAGTTATAAAATTTCCTCCCTGTGAGACTATATCCTTTCCAATGGATGCTCCCTTAAGTGTTTCTTCAAAGCCCGGATAGCAGACTGCTTCCTTTTTGTCCAGAAGTCCCATCTCCCCAAGAATGCTGGGAGCTGCACATATTGCCGCTACCGGTTTTCCTGCCTCAGCAAAACTCATTATGACCTTTCTAAGCCCCTCATGCTCTCCCAGATGTTTGGTACCGGGCATTCCTCCTGGAAGAACTATCATATCTGACTCCATATTATTAAAACTTTCAAAAATCTCATCGGCAGAAACAACAATTCCATGAGCTCCTTCAACATCCTTCTTACCTGTTATCGATATCATTCTTGCATCTATTTCAGCTCGCCTTAATGTATCGACCACAGTAATGGCTTCGATCTCTTCAAAACCTTCTGCCAGATAGACATTCACTTTTTTCATGACTTATCCTCCTTGTACAATTATTTTGTATTAAATCAGTGACCAAAGCCACTGTTCGACCCATTAAAAGTCATAGTTAACATA
>JAAYQK010000214.1 GCA_012519325.1 Gracilibacteraceae bacterium
CATAAAAGTGATTTTAAAGAAATAATAGAGGATTTTGAATTAAAGGGTGCTTATTTTATTGACAACGAAGATGAAAGAGCTAAACTCAGGAATGCAATTAACAGCTCAGCAGGGCAGTCAGTTCAAAAGCTGGCAAGCATTGCTCAACTGGATATTCCTAAAGACAGGACATTAATAATTGCTGAGATAAACGGGAAGGGTGAAGAGGGAATACTGAATAAGGCAAAAATGTGCCCGGTGATAAGTATAACCGGTTATGAAAGCTTTGAAGAGGCAGTTGATATTGCGCAGACTAACTTGAAGCTTGGGAGGAAATGCCGCATAGCATGTATTTATTCCGACAGTAATGATCATATTAAGTATGCGGCTGAAAGGCTCCCTGTAAGCCGGTTATTGGTTAACCAGGCAGATGCGGTTATGTATGAAGAATACTATGACAGTTGTTTTGAAACACCGAGAAGCTGAGGCATCACAGAAAGCATAGACCGGGACCATTTGATTGATATAACAGGGACTGTAATACGAACAATAGGTTGCAAACATAAAGGAGTGGTTATATGGGTATCAAGGTAGTAGTTACCGACTGTAGTTGGGGAAGTATAGATGTAGAAAAGGAATACTTGCCTGAAAATGCTTTGGTAGAGGGTTATCAATTAAAAACAGAGGAGAAGGTTATTGAAGCATGCTCAGATGCTGATGCAATTCTATCCGAATATGCTCCTCTGAGCAGCAAGGTCTTAAAATCCATGAAAAAATGCAAGATCATTTCCAACACTGCAATTTGAGTTGACAACATTGATGTAAAAGCTGCAGAAGAGCTTGGTATTGCGGTAGCTAATGTGCCGGGATACTGTGCCCATGAAGTGGCGGATCATACAATGTCTTTGATTCTTGCAGCCAGCAGAAATATTGTAGTATACGACAGAGCTGTAAGAAAGGGCCAATGGGATTATGAGATAGGGTTGGAAATGGACAGGCTTGAAGGACAGGTGCTTGGTTTAGCGGGTTTTGGCAGGATAGCACAATTCGTAGCAAAGAGAGCACAAGGTTTTGGATTTGAGGTTATTGCAAATGATCCGTTTATTAAACAAGAATATGCTGACACATTAAATGTAAAAATGATTGAAATTGATGAACTACTTGTTGAATCTGATATTATTTCCTGTCATATACCCGCTTTAAAAGATACAGTAGGTTATTTTAACAAGGAAAAGTTTGACAAAATGGCAAAATGCCCAATATTTGTCAATACTTCAAGAGGAAAACTGGTTAATGAAAATGACTTGGCCGACGCATTGGAAAATAAAAAAATCAGGGCTGCGGCATTAGATGTTCTGGTAGAAGAGCCGCCAAGCATGAATAACAGATTATTTACTTTTGATAATGTGATAATTACTCCCCATGCAGGGTTTTTTTCAAAGACTGCATTGAGGGAGGTCAGATCCAGATCAGCTATGAATGTAAGCAACTTTTTCAAAAAAGAATACAACAAAATTAATTTTGTAAATAAAGCAGTCATATAGTGCAGTTATTGCATCCGAAAGAATATATGCTTAACCGGATGCAGAAAATAATTAAAAATTTAAGGAGGAAAACTAAATGGTAGGAAAAAAAGTTATGTTAAGAGCAAGGATGGGTGCAGGTGATGCTCATTACGCAGGCGATCTGGTTAACGGTTCAAAGATTCTGGACTATTTCGGAGATATTGGAACAGAATTATGCATCAGGCATGACGGAGATGAAAGTTTATTCTTGTCTTACAACTCGGTGGAATTCCTTGCACCTGTTTATGCAGGTGACTTCATAGAATACTACGGCTGGATAGAAAAGGCAGGAAATTCATCCAGGGTATGTAAGTTTGAGGCATATAAGGTAATTGAACTGGCAAGAGACCCCAATCTGGCTTTATCGGCTGCAAATGTTCTGGCAGAACCGGTGCTGGTAGGAAGAGCTGAAGGAGTTCTGGTTGTTAGGAAAAATTTGCAAAGAGGAGCGCAGGATCCGGATTTCAAGCATGAATAAATTAATCAGGTGTCTGACCTCCAACTTAAAAGGTTGGAGATTTGCCTCCGGATAGTTGAATAGTATCCATAACACTTCATTGAGGAGGTATATAATTGAACTTAGTAAAAATTGATATAGAAAGATGCAAGGAATGTGGATATTGTATCAATTTCTGTCCTAAAAAAGTAGTATTGGAAAAAGGGACAAGCATTAATAAAAGGGGTTATTACCCGGCAGTTGTCGCAAAGCAAGAGGAATGTATCGCATGCGGAACCTGTGCAAAGGTTTGCCCGGAAGCTGCTATTGAAGTTATCAAAGATTTTGAAGGGCAGGAGGTTTAAGTATGGGAGAAAAAGTATTTATGCAAGGAAATATGGCACTGGCGGAAGCTGCAATAAGAGCGGGCTGCAAATACTATTTCGGGTATCCGATTACTCCGGCCAGCGAGATATTAGAGTATTATGCAGAAAAAATGCCTGAAGAAAATGGTGTTTTTGTTCAAGCTGAAACAGAAGTATCGGCATCAAATATGATAGCCGGAGTTGCTGCAGCGGGAAAAAGAGCCATGATGGCAACTTCAGGACCCGGAATAAGCCTGGGAGCAGAGGCAATATCATTCATGTGTGCGGCGCAATTGCCGGCAGTGTTAGTGAACGTTATGAGGCCGGGACCCGGAGACGGCGACATAGTGGCATGTCAGGGGGACTATTTCCAGGCAGTTAAGGGTGCCGGACATGGAGATTACAATACTATAGTACTAGCTCCCTATTCTGCTCAGGAAATGGTTGACTTTGCTTTTGAAGCATTTGAACTGGCGGAAAAGTACAGAAATCCCGTAATGATCCTTAGCGACGGCGGACTTGCCAAGATGATGGAATCAGTTGAGCTTCCGGACAGAATAACACCTGATATTCAGTTTCCATGGGCATTGACGGGTGCCAAAAACAGGAGTGCCAATGTAATCACAACTTGTGCCAAGTCACCGAAACAGTGGGAAGAGTATAATCTGGTGCTGCAGGAAAAGTTCAAAAAAATGAAAGATGCTGAGCAAAAGTGGGAAAGTTATAAAACAGAGGATGCAGATGTAATAGTAGTTGCTTTCGGAATCTCAGCAAGAATTGCTTTATCTGCTGTAAAAATGGCAAGGGAAAACAACATGAAGGTGGGAATGATAAGACCGATAACACTTTGGCCCTTCCCGGAAAAAGCATTTAAAGGACTTGAAGACAAGTATTTCTTTGTTACGGAATTAAATGCCGGTCAAATGGTGGAAGATGTGAGATTATCAGTTAAAGACAAGGAAAAAGTAAGTTTCTACGGAAGACTTGGAGGTATGACTCCAACTCCGAAGGAATTATACGAAAAACTCATTGAATTATATAAAGAGCATAAGCTAGATGCTAACATTTAAGGAGTGGATATAATGAAGGTAGTATATAAAAGACCGGAGCTCTTGACTGATGCACATTTTTCATACTGCGGCGGTTGTGGCCATGGAATAATAAACAAATTGCTGGCTGAGATTATTGAAGAGGAAAAGTTATCAGAAAAGGCTATTCTGGTATGGCCTATAGGCTGCTCCGTTTATGCGGATCAGAATTTTAAGGTTGATTCAATATGTGCACTTCACGGACGTGCACCATCAGTAGGCACCGGTTTGAAAAGAGCTCTTCCGGAGAATGCAGTAATTGTATACCAGGGTGATGGAGACTTAGTGTCTGAAGGTATGGCAGAAATAATGCATGCTGCAATCAGGGGAGAAAAGTTCAGCGTTATATTTGTAAATAATGCAATATTCGGTATGACAGGCGGCCAGATGGCCCCGACAACACTGCTTGGGCAAGAAACAACAACCTCACCATATGGCAGAAAGGTTGAAACCAGCGGGTATCCTGTAAAAATGGCCGAACTGATATCCAATGTTCAAGGATGCTATTTCAGTGAGAGGGTATATGTTAACAACCCTAAGAATATCATGAATGCAAAAAAAGCCATAAGAAAGGCTATCCAGTACCAGATGGAGGGAAAGGGCCTAAGCTTTGTTGAAGTTGTGTCACAATGTCCTACCGGCTGGGGAGTAAAGCCGTTAGACAGCTTGAAAATGGTAGAAACAGAAATGTCTAAGGAATATCCTCTCGGTGTGTTTAAAGATATGGGGGTGAATGGTAATTGAAGAATGAACTTATCTTTTCAGGCGTAGGCGGCCAGGGAATAATGCTCATAGGGAAAATGCTTTGTGCGGCTGCAGTAGATAAAGGATATCAAGTTACTTTTGCCCCCACTTACGGCCAGGAAAAAAGGGGAGGACGTACCAGCTGCCAGATTGTAATATCCGATAGTGTAGATTCACCTGTTATATCCGAAGCGGATATTGTATTGATAATGGATGAAAAATCCCTGGAGGATTTTAAAGATAGAGTTAAAAAGGGCGCTTATCTGATAATAAATAGCTCAATGATAGATACAGAATTAACAAGAGATGATATAAACATAATAAAAGTTCCCATAAACGATATTGCCAGCGAGATAGGAAATCCAAAATCCG
>JAAYQK010000215.1 GCA_012519325.1 Gracilibacteraceae bacterium
AAATACTTCAATACCATCGGCTCATCGCGATTATCGTTAATTTTTCTCATATGCGATACTATGTTTAGATCATAGCGAGCGAGCGATTCCTCACTTATCGCACACTTGCCACCAAACTGTGCTATCAGCTGTTTATGAAAACCCGTAACACCTTCATCGTCGATTTCTTCCAATGAAGGCTTTTTCATATTAAGAGAAAGTTCCTTTGATGTACTAACCCCAAACTGGGCCAGTATATAACGATTTAATATAAGTTTTTGATAGAATTTTAGTTGCGGCTCGTTAGCCGTTGTTCTTCTTGCCATTGTGCCGCCTCCTTATTCCGCGTCCTCGAACATACGCTTTTTCATTTCCTCATCGATGAGGTTGACCTGCCAGCTTTCGCTATTACCGCGTAGGTTGAGCAGATTATTATCACAGTTGACATAGATACGCTTAAAACTCCGTGCATTCGGAAGTGAAAGGAAGTAGGCGTCGAGTGCAGCATTATCCTTTTCAATATCGCCGGTCATTTCGCGCCACAGTACGAGCGTTTTGTCGCCGCCCGGCACCGTACCTTCCACGGCCTTAAATTTGTAGGCATTTCCGGCTTTAAGGACAGCTGAAACCGCGCCGTATTCGCCAGTGACAAAATTAGCGTCATATGAGACAAGAGCATGGCTTTTTTTGACCGTAAGCCCAATCAGATAATTGAAGGTTTCCACAAGGTCAATGGTGCATTCCGAGCTTTCCAGATTGCGCGTGATGTCCATTTTATAGCTGAATGGTTTATCCAGCTTTTCAACATTCAATAAGCTGGCGCTGCCCACAGCCTCGATGCCAAGCATATAGGAGAGCGTATAGCTTTCTCGTGCCTCAGCAAACAAATCATGCTCGCCGCCGCGAAGGACAATGTTGTTCAGCGAGTCCTCGTAGGATTCAAGGCGGAGATATTTGAAGGCGTGGGAGCTACCCTTGCGTGACACAGGTTTACCATCCTTCCAATCTTCCGAATAGACGACCTTCTCAATGCGTGGCTTTGTCACGGTGTCGAAGTATTCGCCCATTTCAACAAGTATGTACTTGCGGTTGCCGTTGTCTTTACGATTCAAATTCAACACAGCATGTCCGGTTGTACCCGAACCAGCAAAATAGTCGATAATAGTAGACGTTTTACTACGCTGTACGTTGTTAACGGCACTAATACAATCTTCAACTGTATAAACTGATTTCGGGAAGTCAAACTTTTTCGAACCCATAATGTCATTTAAAACTTTTGAACCATATATGTTCGCATAATAACGTTTATCTGTCCAAACGGTTTTATAACTCCCTTTTGATTTAGTTCTCTGTATCTGAAAAGTTCCGTTATTGTTAATTACAAATAAATCTTCTAATATGTCTTCGACAGTATCTCTTGCAAATACCCATTTACGCTCATCGCCTTCGTCTCCAATGGGATAAACTTCGATATGGTTATCTTTACGAACATTTTGCCCTTCTGGATGAAATGATGCATCGCAAGCATCACCAAAGCCAATGATATTCTGTCCTTCAAAATCCACTAAAATTGGATAAAAGGTATTGCCGTTAGGGTTGCGCATACCAGTTGGGCCCCAATCCCGGAAAGCCTCAATAGACTTTTCTTCTTTTTCAGTTTTTCCGATAACATGTTTGAAACTTTCAAATAGAAAAACTGCGTATTCATGGCTATAAGAAAAATTGTCACCCTGTACACCAGCTGGATTGTGAAGAACAGTAACAACCGTCTGTGTCCAATTTGGGAACATTAAATCAAAGAGTTTTAATAAGTTAAATGCTTCATTTTCATCAATAGCAGTAATTATTGCACCTCTCTCTGCTTTGAGAGTTGCTGCTAATTTAATTCTATCACTCATTAGCGAAATCCAAGAAGAATGTTTATAGCTGTTCTTATAAAGAATTTCACTTGACTTCGCGTTGTATGGTGGGTCTCCGTAAATGCAATCAATCATACCCGTATATTTCCCCTTTAAGAGTTGCAGTGCTTGGAAATTCTCGCTGTGTATCAACAACCCATCCAGGTTTTCATCCAAGTCATTAATGCTGTCGACAAGACGCTCTTTGAATTCCGCACTGAAAAAAGCCGTGTCCAATACAAGGAACGGATTCTGCTTCAGGAAATCTACCGTAAGCGGTGCGGAATAAGCCAGCGTAGCGTCAGCTACAAGATCGCCATCTGCCCCTTCAATCTCGTCAATGGAAAATAGACGTACCCATTCCTCACGCTGTGCTTTATTGGCGGCGATTTCGGGATACATTGCTTCCGGCACACGGTCGAGTGTAATGCAGTAATTCGTCTCAACCACAAATTTCTTTTTAAGATAAAGTTTCTTCTGAAAATCCTCAATCTGTGCAAGAAAAGTGATAATCTTCCGCGCAATTTTCCGAATGACCTTTGCTTTTGTCAGGTATTCCTTCGTTTTTGCCTCGTCCTGCTCATCAATGTCGTCGAGGAAAATGACGTCGTTCTTGATGTAGAAGTCAAGCTCGCGACGCAGGAATTTTCCTAAATCCTTGTGAATGAAGTAGTCAAAAGTGTTGCGGGCGGTGTAGCGATTGAGTTGGCGCTCAAGCAATGTCTTATTGTCAGTAACCGCCATAATGGCGGCAAACGGAGCATATTCCGGTTGTGTTTGCACAGATGCAAAAGCCTCTACAATTTCTGATATATGCTTTGCCTGTGCTGTTTTGGCACTATACTCGGAAGCTTTGTATTCAACATAGATATAAAGGACACTATCGATGACCTCAAACGGCTTATCAGTATGA
>JAAYQK010000216.1 GCA_012519325.1 Gracilibacteraceae bacterium
AGGGGATGATTTGCTGACTTATAAAATCAATCAGAATTTTTATTCACATCCACTAATGAGAGACATTCCACACAGCTTTGAAATCGATGACGGAGAACTTTGCTGGGGCGATTGGAAAGCAGGAGCTCAGGAAATAGCTTCTTGTATTATTAATGGTAATGAGTACCCGGTAATAATGGTTAGGAAATATGAAAAGGGAATACTAATTTGGATGAATACTGGCGATCAAAAAATCTCACAATGTAATGCTATTTCCAGATTAGATGCAAATTTCATTAAGCTTTTATTAAATTCTATTATACATGCTTCGGAAATAAAAAGTTATGCATACCCTGAATGCTGATGAAGTACCTTTTCTGGTCATGGAAATATCAGGTTTTGATATCGGCCATAGCTCTATTGCCGCAGTTACAGATATGCTGCCAATTAACTGATGAAAATGTAATTTTATGGGAATTAAGAGGCGAATAACAATGCAGGTTGAAACACCTGAAAATAAAGACAGCTTGCAATATCCCAATACCCTTTACTTAAGTTTGCCTATGGGTTATGATAATAGCAGAAAAAAGTATTTTGGAGGTTTAAAATGGTATCTAAAGATATGCTTCGTTATGGAACAATTCGTTCCTGTATCCGTGAGCTGTTTGAGTATGGAAAACAGCGCAGTCTGGTTGTGGGAAAAGAAAATGTATATGATTTTAGCATTGGCAATCCCAGTGTTCCAGCCCCGGAGGAGGTCAATCGAGCTATAAAGAGTCTTATTGATGAATTGCCATCTACAGCTATCCATGGTTATACCAGCGGTCCGGGCAGTAATGAGACTCGAACGGCGATTATTAACAACCTGAATAAACGTTTCGGAACCGATTATAAGTTTACAGATCTTTATTTAACAGCAGGTGCTGCTGCAGCACTGACTGCTACATTCCGTGCTTTAACCATAGATGATAAAACGGAATTTATCGCTTTTGCACCTTTCTTTACGGAGTATTCCTGTTTTGCTACGACGGCTGGTGCCAAGCTTAAAGTGATTCCCGCAGACATTCCTGCATTTCAGATTAATTTTGATTTACTTGAAAAGAGTATTAATAAAAATACCCAAGGGGTTATCGTTAATTCTCCCAATAATCCTTCCGGTGTCATCTACACCGAAGAGACCATCAAAAAATTAGCGGAACTCCTTCGGAAAAAATCTGCAGAGGTTGGTCATCCCATATTTATAATCAGTGATGAACCGTATCGTGAGCTGGTATACGAAGGCAAAGTGCCATTTATTCCTCATTACTACTCCAATACAATTATTTGCTATTCCTACAGCAAGTCATTGTCACTGCCTGGGGAACGTATAGGCTATGTACTTGTGCCAAGCTGTGTGGAAGATCATGATGACGTATACAATGCGATTGCAGGGGCAGGACGTTCACTGGGTTATGTATGTGCACCATCCTTGATGCAGCTGGTTATTGCAAGATGTGCCGATGTTGAGCCCGATATCAGGCCATATATTAAGAATCGCGACCTTTTATACAACGGACTGACTGAAATAGGTTACAAATGTGCAAAGCCTTCCGGAGCCTTTTATCTTTTCATGGAAGCTCCCAATGGGGATGCACAAACCTTTTCGGACATGGCAAAGCAGCTTGATCTTCTTATAGTGCCCGGTAACGACTTCGGCTGCTCTTCTTATGTGAGAATATCTTACTGTGTGGACCACGAGATGATTAAACGCTCTTTACCTGTATTTAAGAAGCTGATGGAGAAAATAAGAGGCTGATAAAGTAGAAGTGTACATCGCAGTTTTTCTTTATGCTGCGATGTACACAGTCAGAATATAACCAGGGAGGTTTTGACATGAAAGACATTGACATAAGAAGGCCGAGACTTGAAGAAAAGGAAGAGCTGCATCAATTTTTTAAGATAGTAGTTACAGATACACATGCGAGAGAGGGTCTGGCATATATGACAGACGCCATAGATAATGAAATTGAAGATAAGAAAAAATTCCTGGAAAGTGACTATAGCAGCAATGGGGAGAACAGATATTTCCTCATAGCTTTACATAAATCAATGATTATCGGTACAATAGAATATGCTTTGACCGGTGAGTTGATTAACAGATGTACAAATGGAGCACTCAAGGGATTGTTTGAGATAGGGACAGTATTTGTTCATCCGGACTATCAGAGGCAAGGAGTAGGCAATTTGCTATTGAATGCTATGTATCATACCCTACAGGACAGGGGAATTAAAGAATTTTGCCTTGATAGCGGATATTCCAATGCACAGAAGATATGGAAAAAGAAATTTGGAGAGCCGGATTATCTTATAAAGGATTTTTGGGGCGAAGGATATGACCATATGATCTGGAGAGTAAAAATCGCCGACATGTTAGAAAAATAAGAATAGGACAAGTATGATGAGGATACGGCAGTTAAGAACTTTTTCACGGATCATGTTTATTTACTGCTTATCTCCTGTTTCAGCCGCTCCTCCAGGATTTCTCTTGCCAACTGCGGATTCGCCTTTCCCTTTGAGGCTTTCATAATTCTGCCCATCAGAAATACGGCTGCTTGTTTTTTCCCGGCAGCATAATCCGAAAGAGATTGAGGGTTGTCATTCAGGACATCCGTTATGATTCTTTTTAATTCCGACCTATTGCTGATTTGGCTGAGTCCCTTTTCATTTACTATATCCCCGGCGTTTCTGCCGGTATTAAACATTTCGCTGAACACTTCCTGTCCGGCGGTAATGCTTATCCTTCCTTCAGCAATAATTTTTATCAGCTTGTGGAGCTCTTCGGGAGGGACAGGTATTTGCCCTGTTTTCAGCCCTTTTTCCTTCAACAGCTTCATCATGCTTCCCAGAATCCAGTTCGCCCCCGCCCTTGGATTCGTACCGCAGGCTGTCAGAGCTTCAAAGTATTCAGAGAGCGCTTTATCTCCGACTATTATGTCAATTTCCTTATCTCTCAGGCCATAGAGATCCCTGAAGCGTTTTTTCCTGGTCATAGGCATTTCCGGCAGAGTCTCTCTTATTTCACGGATTAGTGCATCATTGATTATTACCGGCCCAAGGTCGCGCTCGGGGAAATATCTGTAATCACGGGCATCTTCTTTTGAACGCATGGGAACGGTTTCCCCTTTTTCACCATCCCACCGCCTTGTTTCCTGCACTATTCTGCTTTCTTCCCCATGGATATAAAGCACCTTTTGGCGCTCTTCCTCATGTTCAAGAGCTTTCTGCAGCTCCTTGAAGGAGTTCAGATTTTTCAGCTCCACCTTTGTATTGAGGATATTCTGTCCTGTTCTTCTGAGGGAGATGTTTGCATCACACCTCAGAGAGCCCTGCTCCATATGGCAGTCGGAGATGCCACCGTATTCCAGCATGGATTTGAGAGCTTTGAGAAAAGCAACGGCTTCTCCTGCTGAACGCAGATCCGGCTCGGTAACTATTTCTATAAGCGGAACTCCGGCACGATTATAGTCAATTAGTGAAACACCGGAATTTTCAAGATGTATAAGCTTTCCTGCATCCTCTTCCAGGTGAATCCTGTTCAATCTTATCCTGCGGGATACTTCGGGAGTTTCAATATCAACATATCCGCCTCTGCAGATAGGCATATCATATTGTGTGATCTGATATGCCTTCGGAATGTCGGGGTAAAAATAATTCTTGCGATCCATCCGGCTTTCCGCTGCAATCTCACAGTTCAGTATCAGGCCTGTTTTTACAGCAAGAATAACAGCCTTTTCATTAAGCACGGGCATTGTTCCAGGAATTCCCAGGCATATGGGACAGGTATTTTCGTTTGGCTTTGCGCCGAATTCCGCAGGGCAGGAGCAGAACAGTTTGGATTTGGTATTCAGTTCTGCATGTATTTCAAGACCGATAATGGTTTCAAAGCTCATTTTTATCCCTCCCTGTTAAAGCATTGGGTGCATGGCAGTAGGCTTCAGCTCCTGTTCCAAAGCATAGGCTGCTTTGAATAGTTTTTCTTCCCCAAAATGAGGCCCTATTATCTGAAGGCCTATGGGCAGCCCTGTATTGCTTATGCCGCAAGGCATGGATATGGCCGGAAGGCCTGCCAGGTTTATATTTACGGTATATATATCGGATAAATACATTTCTAAAGGATTAGCGACTTTTTCTCCGATTTTAAAAGGCAATACAGGAGAAACAGGACTTAACAAGATGTCATAGTTTTCAAAAACCTTAATAAACTGCTCCTTTATCCTTGCGCGAAGCTTCTGTGCCGTGCTGTAGTAAGCATCATAATATCCGGAGGACAGTGCAAAGGTACCCAGCATTATTCTTCTCTTAACCTCTTCGCCGAATCCCTCACTTCTGCTTCTTTCCACCAGCTGATCAAGGCTGCTGTAATCCTTTGTCCTGTATCCGTATCTTAGGCCGTCAAATCGCCCCAGGTTTGAACTGGCTTCCGCCGAAGAAATAATATAATATGCGGAGAGTCCTTCTTCTGTTATCGGGAGGGAAATATCCTCCACAAAAGCACCTATTTCTTTGAGTTTCTTTATACAACCTTTGATAGAGAAAGCAATTTCCTCATCCAGGCCTGAGTCGAAGAACTCAACAGGAACACCTATTTTCATGCCTTTGACACTGCTTTCAATAGTACTCATATAGTCTTTTGTTATGGAATGTCTAACGGAAGTACTGTCGTATTTATCTTTTCCTTGAATGGCTTCAAGGGCTAAAGCGCTGTCCTTTATATTTTTTGCCAGGGGGCCGATCTGGTCCAGGGATGAACCGAAGGCAATGAGACCAAACCTTGAAACAAGCCCGTAGGTGGGCTTCAGGCCAACCACGCCGCAGAAGGCTGCAGGCTGACGGATAGACCCTCCGGTGTCGGAACCCAGGGCAAGGGCGGCCATTCCGGCTGAAACAACTGCTGCGGAGCCTCCGGAAGAACCGCCGGGGACTATTTCTCTGTCCCAGGGGTTTTTAGTATTTTTGAAGGCCGAGTTTTCAGTAGATGAGCCCATGGCAAACTCATCCATGTTTGTTTTGCCGATTATTACCGCATCTGCTTCCTTCAGCCTTTTTACAACTGTGGCATCATATGGCGGAATAAAATCATGCAGCATCCTGGAGGCACAGGTGGTCCTTATGCCATCTGTACATATGTTATCCTTTACGGCAATAGGAATACCCCCAAGCTTTCCCAATTGCTCCCCTCTTTGTATTTTTCTATCTATTTGCTCTGCTTTTGTAAGGGCTTCTTCCCGGCAGAGAGTCAAAAAGCCGTCAACTAACGGCTCTTTTTCATAGATTCTATCAAAAAATGCCGTTACTACATCTCTTGCAGAGAATTGCCTTTTAACTATTCCCTTTCGGATTTCAAATGCAGTCATTTCATGTATGCTCAACCCGCTCGCCACCTATTCAATAATTTTAGGAACTTCTATATAGGAATCACTTATAGATTTGGTATTAAGAAAAAGTTTTTTCTTATCTTCAAAAACAGAGGTTTCATCTTCTCTAAGAACCGTACCTGAATCACGCTCCAACGGTTCAGGCTGGGCATCTCCTAAATCAAGCCTGCCGATTGATTCGAAATGTGTTAATATGCCTTCAAATTCCTTGACCATTTTCTGAGCCTGTTCGAAGGATATGCTCAATTTCGCAAGCTTTGCTATGTATCTTACGTCTTCAACAGATATTTTCACTGCAATCACTCCACAAAGTTCGATTTTTCATATAATATAACTTCTCCATCAGAATCCATGTCTCCTGCCTATAGTTCTTACTTTGATTAATACCCCAAAAAAATTAATAATAGTAAGCATTAATGTTAATATGTAATAAATTATGGGTATATATTACAAAAGGAGTAGGCAATATGGATTACAGCGTATTTGACATAATAGGACCGAGGATGGTGGGACCTTCCAGCTCTCATACTGCCGGGGCCGCCAGATTGGGGAAGATTGCAAGAAGAATCAGCGGAAACGATGTGTCTAAAATTACCTTTGTTCTTTATGGTTCTTTCGCAAAAACCTACAAAGGGCACGGTACGGACAGGGCGCTTGTGGCAGGAATTTTAGGTATGGAGCCTGATGAC
>JAAYQK010000217.1 GCA_012519325.1 Gracilibacteraceae bacterium
AATTAACCAAGAAGTAAAGCCATAATTAATGGTGTTATATATTATGTGTAGAAGCTTGAAAGAACAATAGACGAAAGGAGGTATTCAATTGGTAAGCAAGATAGACCATATAGGTATAGCAGTCGCTAATCTTGATGAAGCGGTAAAGCTTTACAAGGATGTATTGGGGCTGGAGCTTCATGGAACAGAAGTAATTCCCGAGCAAAAGGTAAGAGTGGCATTCCTGCCGGTAGGGGATACTGAAGTAGAGCTTTTGGAATCCACATCAACCGAGGGGCCAATAGCAAAGTTTATCCAAGCAAAAGGCCAGGGAATTCAACATATAGCCTTTAGGGTGGATGATATTGAGGCGGCACTTGAAGAAATGAAAATAAAAGGCATGAGGCTCATCGATGAAAAGCCAAGATATGGGGCCGGTGGTGCAAAAATAGCATTCCTACACCCTAAGAGTACTAACGGTGTTTTGATAGAGCTTTGTGAAAGAAAGTAATAGCATAAAAAATGGAGGAGATTCTATGTCAATAGATAAGATTAACGACTTGCACAGCAGGCTGGATAAAATCGCAGCAGCGGGGGGAGCCGACAGAATAGAAAAGCAGCATAAGGCCGGAAAGCTTACTGCAAGGGAAAGAATCAACCTGCTGATGGATCCGGACAGCTTTATCGAACTGGATGCATTTGTAAAACACAGATGCAATGAGTTCGGTATGGAGGCTGTGGATGCTCCTGCAGAAGGAGTTGTTACGGGCTACGGTACCGTAGACGGAAGACTGGTGTATGTTTATGCACAAGATTTTACCGTTATAGGTGGTTCTCTTGGTGAAATGCATGCAAAGAAAATATGCAAGGTATTGGATTTGGCAATGAAAATGGGAGCACCTGTAGTAGGGATAAACGATTCCGGCGGAGCAAGGATTCAGGAAGGTGTTGACGCCTTGTCGGGATACGGAAATATTTTCTACAGGAATACCATTGCATCGGGGGTTGTCCCGCAGATATCGGTAATTATGGGGCCCTGTGCAGGGGGGGCGGTTTACTCTCCTGCCCTTACGGATTTTACATTCATGGTTGACAAAACAAGCCAGATGTTCATAACAGGACCACAGGTTATAAAGGCAGTTACAGGGGAAGAGGTCACTCCGGAAGAGTTGGGAGGTGCCATGACTCACAACAGAACAAGCGGAGTGGCACATTTCATGAGTTCCGATGAAAAGACCTGCATCGAAGACATAAAGAGACTTCTGAGTTTTCTGCCTTCAAATAATCTTGAGGCTGCGCCGATATTTGAAACCGATGATGATATAAACAGAATTGAAGAGGAATTAAATACAATTGTTCCCGATAATCCCAATAAGCCCTACGATATGAAGGATGTCATCAGAGCAATTGTGGATAATGGGGATTTCATGGAAGTGCAGGAGTACTATGCACAGAACATAGTAACAGCCTATGCCCGTATAAACGGAGCAAGCATAGGTATAATAGCGAATCAGCCTAAGGTTTTGGCAGGCTGTTTGGATATTAACGCTTCGGATAAGGCCGGAAGATTCATAAGAACCTGTGATGCCTTCAATATTCCGATACTAAATCTGGTTGACGTACCGGGCTTTCTTCCGGGAACTAACCAGGAATACGGAGGAATCATAAGGCACGGGGCCAAGATGCTTTATGCCTATTCTGAAGCCACAGTTCCAAAGGTTACCATGATAGTAAGAAAGGCTTACGGAGGGGCATATCTGGCAATGTGCAGCAAGGATCTCGGAGCCGATATGGTATTTGCATGGCCTTCAGCGGAAATTGCAGTTATGGGACCTGACGGAGCAGCCAATATAATATTCAAGAAGGATATCGAAGGAGCCGAGAATCCTGTGCAGACCCGGGCAGAAAAAATACAGGAGTACAAGGACAAATTTGCCACACCGTATATTGCAGCACAAAGGGGCTATGTTGACTTGGTTATTGAGCCCTCTGAGTCAAGACCGAGGCTGGCCAATGCCTTTGAAATGCTTGCAAGCAAAAGAGAAAGTAGGCCTGCCAAGAAGCATGGCAATCTGCCTGTATAAAGGGGGGAGGAATAGAAATGACTAGTGCGTCAGAAATGTTGGGATATGGTTTAATAGTTACTTTAGTAGGTATGGGAGTAGTCTTTATAGTCCTCGTTGGCCTTTCATACATGCTTGATGTGTTAAAGCTTTTATCCAAGGCTGGAACTGCAGAAAAAAAAAATGAGCCTGTCAAAATAGATAGTGTTGAAGAACCGGAAGAAGCTGTCAGCACCTCGGTAGAAGACAATGGAGAATTGATAGCGGTAATAAGCGCAGCCGTAGCTGCTTTTATGGGGAATAACAGAAATTTTGCAGTCAGATCTATTAACAGAGTGGAAGACAATACTCCTGCATGGGCAAAAATTGGGAGGCAGGAGCAGATGCTTAACATATTATAGGAGGAATTAAGAAATGAAAAAGTTTTTAATAAATGTTAACGGAAACAGCTATGAGGTTGAAGTAGAGGAGGTAAAGGAGGGAACTGTTGTTGCAGAACCTCGCGCAGCAGCGCCGGCACCTGCACCTGCAGTAAAAACTGCGGCACCAAAACCAGCAGCGGCACCTGCGCCAAAACCAGCAGCAGCACCGGCGGCAGTACCTGCAGGAGCAGCCACAGTTACATCTCCAATGCCCGGTACAATACTGGCAGTTAACGTCAAAGTTGGTGAAACGGTAAAAAAAGGACAGGTACTGTGCATACTTGAAGCAATGAAGATGGAAAATGAAATAATGGCACCGGGAGAAGCAGTGGTAGCTTCAATAGAAGTAAGTGCAGGAGATTCAGTAAATACAGGACAGGTTCTGATTGTGCTTAAATAGGCAATCAAAACTGCGAATGGGGGAATAGAAATGTCTTTGGTCAATGCTTTGTACGATTTTTTCCTGACCATGGGATTCTCTGCCATAACATGGCAGGAAATCGTGATGCTTTTAATATCGTTTGTTTTGATATATTTAGCTCTTGTGAAGGGCTTTGAACCATTATTGTTGTTGCCTATTGCCTTTGGAATGCTTCTTGCCAACTTACCCTTGGCAGGGCTCAATGCAGAACCTGTATATGAGATTGTTACGAATCCCGTAACAGGAGAGCATACCCATCAGATGGTTAGCGCCGGCGGCTTGTTATATTGGTTATATAGGGGAGTCAAGCTTGGAATATATCCGCCTCTCATATTCCTGGGAGTCGGAGCAATGACAGATTTCGGACCCCTTATTGCCAATCCGCGAAGTATACTTTTGGGAGCCGCGGCACAGTTTGGAATTTTTACAACCTTCCTGGGTGCATTGGCACTGAACTTCATACCCGGCCTTGGATTTAATATTCCTGAAGCAGCTTCTATAGGTATAATCGGAGGAGCGGACGGACCGACAGCCATTTATCTTACCGCAAAGCTGGCACCTCATCTGCTGGGACCGATTGCAGTAGCCGCATATTCATATATGGCTTTAGTGCCTTTGATTCAGCCTCCGATTATGAAAGCCTTGACTACCAAAGCTGAAAGGGAAATAGCCATGGAACAGCTGAGGCCTGTTTCAAAGCTTGAAAGAATAGTATTCCCGGTATTGGTTACAGTAGTTGTTTCATTAGTTTTGCCGGCAGCGGCGTCCTTGGTTGGCATGCTCATGTTAGGCAATCTGCTTAGAGAAGCAGCGACAATGCAGAGTACTTTGAACAGATTGATGAAAACCGCGGAAGGGGAATTGATGAACATAGTTGTTATTTTCCTTGGTACTACCGTAGGAGCTACAGCTAACGGGGAATTGTTCCTCTCTCCCAGTACCTTGGCGATTATCCTTCTGGGTTTGGCGGCTTTCTCCATTGGAACAGCTACAGGAGTAATATTTGGAAAAATAATGTGCAAAATGACAGGGGGAAAAGTAAACCCACTGATAGGCTCGGCAGGAGTATCAGCAGTGCCTATGGCAGCCAGAGTATCACAGAGGGTGGGACAGGAGGCGAACCCTTCAAACTTCCTTTTGATGCATGCGATGGGACCAAACGTTGCAGGAGTTATCGGATCTGCAGTTGCAGCCGGTGTCCTTCTTTCGATGTGTAGTTTTTAAAAATACTTATAAAATCAGACAAGAAATTGTCTGATTTTTTTATAATTGTAGTAAAATAATATATAGGGTGCCAGATTCGAGGCATGAGGCTCCAGGTGTCGAAGACGGGCTTTATAGCATGGTCGGGTAATGAGGTGTTAGAATGAGGAATAAGATACTTGAAGAATTGAAAGCAAATAGCGGGCAGGCGGTATCAGGAGAAGAGATAAGCAGGCGGCTGGGGATTTCCCGTACGGCTGTATGGAAGCATATAAGTAAGCTTCGCAGCGAGGGTTATAGGATAGAATCCAATACCAACAGCGGATATAAGCTGTTAGGGAATCCTGACATCCTGTCATCAATTGAATTAGAACCTTTTTTACGTACAGAATTCGTAGGGAGAAATATAGTTTATTTCGATAGCATTGACTCTACCACTACATATGCAAAGAAAAGAGCCGAGGATAATTTCCAGGAAGGTACCGTAGTGATTGCTGATGAACAGACCGGCGGAAGGGGAAGGCTTGGAAGGCATTGGGTTTCCACCAAGGGAAAGGGCATATGGATGACCATTATGCTGAAGCCCGACATACTGCCTTACGATGGGCCAAAGCTGGCAATTGCTGCTGCCCTTGCCGCGGCTAATGCAATCCGTAATTGCTGCCAACTAAATGCAGAAATAAAATGGCCTAATGACATAGTTGCAGGAGGGAAAAAGCTTTGCGGGATACTTATCGAAATGAGCGCAGAGGCTGATGTAATAAAATATATTGTCATAGGAATCGGGATAAATGCAAACATGGATAATGATGACTTCGGACAGGAAATATCAAGCACTGCCACATCGGTAAGTATTGAAACAGGCAAGCCTGTATCAAGAAAAGCCCTGGCAGCTTCCGTGATGTTTGAGTTTGAGCAGTTATACAAAGTTTTTATAAGGAATGGAAGCATCAAGGACTTTTTGGAGGATTATAAGAGTAAGTCTACAGTATTGGGGAAAGAGGTAAGGCTTATAAGTAAAAAAGAGGAAATCACTGGAATAGCTATGGATATATCCGAGGAAGGTCATCTTGTTGTAAGGCTTGCAGACGGGTCATTAAGGGAGATAATGTCCGGAGAAGTTTCAGTAAGGGGTATGTACGGATATATATGAGAAACAGATTCATTGAAAAAATGCAGAAGTGGTGCTAAAATTAATGCGTAGTAGGTAACTTGCAGCTTTATGCAAGTATAGAGGAAGATATTAAGTAAGATAATACCAATATGTATGGGAGGCTTATTATGATACTTGTAATAGACGTTGGGAATACCAATATTTTGCTAGGAATCTATGATGACAGAAAGCTTGTAAGTTATTGGAGAATAAAAACCGATGCGGAAAAGACCTCTGATGAATATGGGATGATAATAAATCAGTTGTTCGAACTTAGAGGATACAAGTTTTCTGATATCGAATCGATAGTGATATGTTCTGTTGTACCTCCCATTATGTATTCTCTTGAACACATGACAAGAAAGTATTTTAACAGGGAGCCGCTGATTGTGGGGCCAGGCATCAAAACAGGCATGAATGTCAAATATGATAATCCCAAGGAAGTGGGGACGGACAGGATAGTGAATGCTGTCGCAGCATACGAGCTTTACGGGGGACCACTTATAATTGTCGACTTTGGTACGGCGACTACTTTTTGTGTAGTGTCAAAAAATGGAGAATACCTTGGGGGAGCAATATCTCCCGGCATCAGAATATCTATGGATGCACTTTTTCAAAGGACTGCCAAGCTGCCAAGGGTCGAGCTTGTGAAGCCCGGCACTGTAATATGCAAAAACACAGTAAACAGCATACAGTCCGGGGCGATCTACGGTTATGTAGGACAGGTGGATTACATTGTCAAGCGTATGAAAAAAGAGCTTGGAGACATGAATACAAAGGTTATAGCTACAGGAGGACTCTCAAAGCTCATAGCTTCAGAATCAGAAACCATTGATATAGTAAATGGTTTGATTACCCTTGAAGGTTTGAGAATAATATATGATAGAAACAGGGAATGATAGTGGACTTTATGCAGATAGGAAATGTAAAGCTGGAAAATAATGTTTTTTTAGCTCCAATGGCAGGAGTTACCGACATGGCTTTCAGGATACTATGCAAGAGGCAGGGCTGCGGCCTTACTTATACGGAAATGGTCAGTGCCAAAGGGCTGCACTATAAGAGTGATAATACTGCAGCACTGTTGGAGGTAGCGGAAGAAGAGAGGCCTGCAGCAGTGCAGGTCTTCGGTAGTGAGCATGAGATAGTGGCAGAGGCTGCGAGACGGGCAGAGGCCGGTGGAGCAGCTATAATTGACATAAATATGGGGTGCCCTACACCTAAGATAGTGAAGAACGGCGATGGAAGTGCTCTCATGAAAAGCCCGGAACGTGTGAGAGATATAGTAAGAAGTGTTGTTGCGGCAGTGAAGGTACCTGTCACTATAAAGATCAGGAAGGGTTGGGACGAGAAATCAGTCAATGCAGTAGAGATAGCATCCATTGCCGTCCTTGAAGGCGCTGCAGCGGTAACTGTCCATGGTAGGACAAGAGATCAGTTTTACAGCGGCACTGCCGACTGGAATATAATAAAACAAGTCAAAAAGGCTGTTAATATAGTGGTAATCGGAAACGGTGATATAACAACACCCTGGGATGCAAGGAGAATGCTTGAAGAAACCGGTTGTGACGCAGTAATGATTGGAAGGGGCGCTCGGGGGAATCCTTGGATATTTAAGAGAACCATAGAATATCTGCGGACAGGTGAATTACTGCCGGAACCTACCTTTGAGCAAAGAATCCTGGCAATCATAGAGCACATGAAGATGGTCGCAGAACTTAAAGGAGAAGAAACAGGTGTAAAGGAGATGCGAAAGCATGCAGCCTGGTATCTTAAGGGTATGCCGGGTTCCACAAGAGTAAAGACGGAAATTTATAAGCTGACCATCTGCAGCCAGGTGAAGGATTTATTATCGCAGTATCTGGATTATTTACAAAGGGGGTATCGCAAAACTAATTAGCAATTAGGACGGACATGGGGACGTTTCTCCTGTCTCACTGGAGACACGAGAAACGTCCCCATGTCCTTCACCCATGTCCTTCATTCTTTTACGGCGCAGTCAGCAGTTATTGGAAGAACTGCGGATAAAATTATGTATTGTGAATAAAATATATAAGTATTAAAATAGAGCTGTATACAATATGGTGCACATGAATAATTTTTGATTTGAGGTGTGGCTATGAATCTTATAAGGATAGGAGAAAAGGTAATAAGTATTCCAAGGATCAACAACAAAATAAATGAGATTCTGCAGTGCCGCATGCTTGGACTGTCACAACAGGAGACAGCCGATAAGCTGGGTGTAGAGCGTACCTTTATCTCACGGCTTGAGGGCATAGGGGAGATAAGGAAAGGGAAGAGCATAGCGGCAATAGGCTTTCCAATCAAGAACAGGGCAGAGGTTGAGAAGGTGCTGAAAACCTATGGGGTTGACTATTTCTTGCTAATGTCTGAAGCTGAAAGAATAGATTATGTAAATAACTGCAGCGGTGCACAGCTTGCCAACAGGATAATAGAGCTTGTCAATAAGCTCAGAGGGTTTGACATTGTTATTGTTATGGCTTCCGATTATTGGAACAGATTAGCCAGAGAATTGTTGGATAATAAAGTCATAGAGATTGATATAGGAAAATCACCTATTAAGAAAGATGTCAATGTTAACCTGGATAATTTAACTGAAATATTAAAAACATTGAAAGGATAGAATGATATGAAGCATGTAGTGAGTATAAGCATAGGTTCCTCCAGAAGAAACCACAGGGTGTCCCTGGATATCAACAATGAAGAGATTATTGTTGAAAGAATAGGCACCGATGGGGATATACAGATGGCAATCAAACTTATACGAGAACTGGATGGAAAAGTAGATGCTTTTGGAATGGGAGGAATTGATGCATACCTGAGTGCAGGGAATGCCTGCTATAGGATAAGGGATGCAGTTCCAATATTGGAAGCCGCAAAGATTACACCTATGGTTGACGGCTCCGGTCTTAAGATGTCTCTTGAAAAGAATGTGCCGGGCTTTATAAATGAAAATGTGGAAAGCATTAAAGGCAGGAGTGTATTTATGATGCCTGCCATCGACAGGTACGGTATGGCCGAAGGTTTCCAAAACCTGGGCTGCGAGCTTGTGCTTGGAGATCTTATGGTTGCGCTTGGTATTAACATACCGATAAGATCTCTGAAAATGCTGGATAGGATAGCAAGTATCATTGCCCCTATTGCCTGCCGGCTTCCATTTGAAATGCTATACCCTACAGGGAAGGAGCAGAATAAAGGAACCAGCAGGGCAGGGAAAATCGACAGGTTTTTTTATGAGGCTGATATTATTGCAGGGGATTTTCACTATATAAGGCAATATATGCCTGGGGGAATGCATGGGAAAATGGTTGTTACAAATACTGTGACCGATGAAGATGTAGAATGGATTAAAAAGTGCGGGATACGTACCTTGGTTACATCGACGCCGAATCTGGGAGGCCGTTCTTTTGGCACCAATGTCATTGAGGCGGTACTGGTGGCTCTGATTGGCAAAAGAATTGATGAGATAACTGCAGAGGATTATTTGATGATGCTGAAGGAAATTGACTTTAGGCCAAGAGTGGAGCAATTTGAGAATGGAGAATTGCCTAAGAAAGCATATATCCGCTAAACAGTTAATATTATTATAACGAGGTAAAAAGGACTTTCGTTATCCAACAAGCGGTGAACATATTTCCCAACTTGTTGAAACGCTCGGGTAGTTTTTTCACTTGTACAAGATTTCAATGTATTCGGAGGGGATGCTATGAATAATGCGGCAATAATTATTTTTAGAAGAAGCACTCTTCCGAAAATATTGAAGTTTTTTGCCGTACCCCTTGTAAATCAAATCATTGATTTAAATAATGAGGGGAACAGCGTGAGGGTATATGCCATAGAATATCCTGTCATAGAATATTCCCCAGTCAACAGAAGGGCGGAGAAGTTCCTTTACAGATTGTGCATGGAGAATAAAATCAGCTTCTTCATAGTAAGGAATATTAAGTATTATTCCGGAAGCAGCCTTGAACATTTGGAGAGCAGGATAAAAAGGGGCGATACTGATGAAATTAAAGCAGTTAAAGATATGGCTGCACTTATCAAGCTGTCCCTTGAGAAAAACTCCAATCTTCTGAATAAGAAGATGTGCTTTATCGGAGAGTCATATGGTTACAGATATATAAATACAATGCTGGAGGAAGCGGCAGGAGTTTTTATCTATGAGCATAGCAAAATGAGCGATAGCTTCAAACGGGCAATTTTTGAAAAACTTATGTCGGAGAGAGGAATATCGGCGGTATTTACTAAAGATCTTGACAGAGCAATTTCCCAATGTGACATTATTGCAGCTGATGGCAGTATAGGGTTGGAAGCGTATAAATCCAGGCTGGATGGTAAAATTCTGATTGGCAATAATACTGTTTCGGGGGATTTTGAAAAAATAGAAAAGGTGCTGCTGTGGTATGAGAGTATGGAAGAATTGGCTGAAGACAACGGTATTATCCGTTTTAACGATGAACTGCTTGGGATATTAAGGCATTTTTATAAAGAAAGGAGTGTTATAGACTTTATAAGGAGGTTTCCTTATATTCTGTTACCCCGCAGTTAGAAGCGGAACTTTGCGGCTTCCTGCTTAACAGAGGCGACATTTAATGTTGCAATTTATGCTTATTCTAGTGCCTTTTACTAATACTTGACATAAGTAAAGTACTACATTATAATAGACAAATAAAGAAAAAGAATGCTGTGTAAAAGGTGTTTCTGATAGTCTATAATATGGAAATACATGCACAGCATAAAAATATTATTTACGTACATATTATCATAAATAAAAATATTATAAGGTTTCATTGTACTGGCTGGAAACAAGCCAGATTTTATGTATATAAGTTATTTTTATGAAACGGGAGGCAGGAGACAGTGGGTAAACAAAATATACTAACAATAGAAGGTCTGGCTAAGCTTGAGGATGAATTAAATTTTTTAAAAAGTAAGAAAAGGGCTGAGATAGCTCAAAGAATAAAGCAAGCACTAGCTTTTGGCGACATAGCTGAAAACTCGGAATATGATGAAGCTAAGAATGAACAGGCATTTATTGAGGGAAGAATAGTACAGATAGAAAACATTCTTAAAACTGCCAAAGTAATAGATGATGAGGACATTCAGACTGATATTGTAAGTGTAGGCTGTAGAGTTACCCTGAGAGATGTGGAACTGGGAGATGAGGTTGAATACTTAATTGGAGGTTCAGCTGAAGCAGACCCTATCAATCTCAAGATCTCAAATGAATCTCCGGTAGGCAAGGCTTTAATAGGAAAGACCATCGGCAGTATTGTAGATATAGTTGTACCTGACGGTTTAATAAAATATGAAATACTAAACATAAAAAAATAGGGGGATTTTAACATGACTAATGATGAATTGAACTTGAATGAGATATTGAGGATTAGAAGAGAAAAGCTTGAACAGCTGAAGAAAATGGGGCGCAATCCATTTGAAATATTGAAGTATGACCAGACACATCATTCCAAAGATATTAAAGATAATTTCGAAGATATGGAAGGAAAGGATGTTTCCATAGCCGGTAGGATAATGTCTTTCAGGGATATGGGGAAAGCATCGTTTTGTGATATACAGGACAGATACGGAAGAATTCAGTCATACATAAAGCAGGATGAACTGGGCGAAGATGAGTATAAGCTTTTCAAGACCTATGATATAGGTGATATTGTCGGAATTAAAGGTTTTGTATTCAAGAC
>JAAYQK010000218.1 GCA_012519325.1 Gracilibacteraceae bacterium
AACTGCAGGTGCAATAAGTGCAGTTGTGATACCGCAGCTTACGGCAATAGGAACAGCAGTTGCACTGCTTTCAAAATGCGTAATAGAGGTAGAAAGGCCGAACAAGCAAACTATTAACGTATCAGAAGCAATCACAAATACGGCAGATGATTTGGCAAACAAGGTGAAAGATACTATCGGAACTGTCAATGGGAATACCAATAACACGTTTAAACAATAACATATTGACAAAATATATGTGATTTGTTAAATTGGTGTTGATGTATGAAAACTAACGGTGCTAATGCGTTGAAGAAGAGGAGTAATCAGGAAGTGCATTTTCAGAGAACCGGGGTGTTTCATAAAAAGCACATGGTGTGAGCCGGCAGTGCGCGAGATTACAGGCACTTTGGAGCATAAGCTTAAAAAAGAGGGCTTGAATGATTTTCAAGTCAAAAAGGGTGGAACCGCGGAAGCAGACCTTTCGTCCCTTATCTCAAGGGATGAAGGGTTTTTCTATTGTATTTTCTATTCTATTATGGAGGGATGAAAAATGACATTTCAAGAAATTATTTTGGCGCTTCAAAAATATTGGGCTGACCAGCACTGTATTATTGCACAGCCTTACGATGTGGAAAAGGGTGCCGGAACAATGAGCCCTTATACCTTTCTGAAAGCCTTGGGGCCTGAGCCCTGGAGAATTGCTTATGTAGAACCTTCAAGGAGGCCTGCAGATGCAAGGTACGGGGAGAATCCCAACAGGCTGTATCAGCATCATCAGTTCCAGGTAATATTGAAACCCTCCCCGGACAATGTGCAGGACTTGTATCTTGGAAGTCTGAAAGCATTAGGGATTGATCCTGTCAGACACGATATACGATTTGTAGAAGACAACTGGGAGGCTCCCACACTTGGAGCCTGGGGACTCGGATGGGAGGTATGGCTGGACGGAATGGAAATAACCCAGTATACGTACTTCCAACAGGTAGGAAGTATAGACTGCCAGCTGGAGTCTGCGGAACTGACCTATGGCTTGGAGAGGATAGCGATGTATATACAGGAAATAAACAATGTATTTGATATTGAATGGGTTTCCGGGATAAAATATGGAGATGTGTTCAGGACTGCGGAATTCGAACATTCAAAGTATAGTTTTGAAGAAGCTGATACCGGATTGCTTTTTACACTTTTTGACCAATATGAGAGAGAGGCAAAAAGGCTGCTGGATAAGGGCATCATACTTCCGGCATACGATTACGTTCTGAAATGCTCCCATACTTTTAATATTCTTGATGCAAGAAAAGCTATAAGTGTTACTGAAAGGACCGGCTTCATAGGAAGAGTCAGAAATCTTGCAAGGCTTGTTGCTCAAGGTTATCTGAAGCAGAGAGAGGAAATGGGATATCCTCTGCTTAATAAGGTTGTATTCGGAGGTGAAGAAAATGAGTAAAGATTTACTATTTGAAATAGGTGCGGAGGAAATTCCTGCCAATTATATGCCTGCAACTCTGAAGCAGGTCAGGGACATATCGGAAGCAATGCTGAAGAATAACAGGATAGCATATGAGGATATAAAGACCTATGGTACTCCCAGGAGAATTGTGCTTTTTATCAAAGGTATTGCAGAACAGCAAGCGGATTTGGAGGAGCTTGTCAAGGGCCCTTCCGTAAAAGCAGCCTATGATGAAAACGGGAATCCGAGCAAGGCGCTGCTGGGCTTCTTAAAGGGCCAGAAGGCAGAGTTAGGGGATGTTTTCATAAAGGAGCTTTCTGGGGTGGAATATGTATACTACAAAAAGCAGGAAAGGGGGAAGCCTGTTAAAGAAGTATTGAAAACACTGCTTCCTGATATACTTACTTCCATATCCTTCCCTAAATCAATGAAATGGGGAAATAAGTCTTTCAGGTTCGCAAGGCCTGTCAGGTGGCTGGTGCCAATCCTGGGTGACGAACTGATAGAGTTTGACAAGGATGGAATACAGTGCAGCAGATATACTAAAGGGCACAGGGTGCTATCCCAGGGCAACATTGAGATAAAAAACGCTTCTGAGTATTTTGATAAGCTGAGGGCAGGCTTTGTCATAGCAGACCAGGAAGAAAGGAGATCTCTCATCCGCAGGCAGTGCGAGGAGCTGGCCAGGGAAATAGGCGGAGAAGTATTGATGGACGAAGACCTGCTGGAGGAGATTGTATATCTTGTAGAGTATCCGACCGCTTTGATAGGCGGCTTTGAAGCTGAATACCTCAGGCTTCCTAAGGAGGTAGTAATTACTCCCATGAAGGAACATCAGAGATATTTCCCTGTGGTTGACAAGAGCGGAAAGCTTATGAATCACTTTATAACTGTAAGAAATGGCGACAGCCGTTTTCTTGAAACCGTTAAGGAAGGGAATGAAAAGGTTCTTAAAGCGAGGCTGGCTGATGCGGACTTTTTTTACAGGGAGGATAGGAAGGAATCCCTGGATAATTACGTGGAGAAGCTAAAAAATGCAGTGTTCCAGGAAACCTTAGGAACAATATATGATAAAACTCAGAGAATTGCTGCCACAGCTGAGTATCTGGCTGTGGTTTCAGGATTAAGCGAGGATGGGAAAAAGAACCTGTTGAGAGCAGCGTATTTATGTAAAGCAGATCTGGTAACAAATATGGTTAAGGAATTCGATGAGCTTCAGGGAATAATGGGAAAGGAGTATGCACTGCTGCAAGGAGAGGATAAAGAAGTGGCGGAAGCCATATTTGAGCATTACCTGCCAAGGTTTGCAGGGGATTGTACTCCTGAAACGCTTATTGGTTCAATTCTGAGCATTTCAGATAAAATGGACACCATATGCGGATGCTTTGCAATAGGGATTCAACCGACAGGCTCTCAGGATCCGTATGCCTTAAGAAGGCAGGCAATAGGAGTTACTGCTATAATACTTGACAATAGCGTTTTTCTTGGGTTATCCGATTTAATAGAGACTTCTCTTAAGCCTTTTGCATTAAAAGGAATATTGAAGGGGGATGAAAGGTCTATAAAAAGGGACATAATTGAATTTTTCAGGCAAAGGTTCAAAAATGTAATGATAGACAGGGGCTTTGAGTATGATATTATTGACGCTGTAATAAATGCCGGTTTTGATGACATATATGATTCATATTTGAAAATCCGGGAGCTTTCAAAATGGAAAAACAGGGATGAGTTCCTTAACATACTGGGCTCCTTCAATCGAGTATCTAACCTGGCATCTAAAGCCAAGAGTCCGGAAATCAACGAGTCGCTTTTTACCGAAAAAGCTGAGCTTGAGCTATTGCATGCCTTTGGTAAAGTAAATGCCGAATTTGAGGACTGTGTGAACAACAGGGAGTATGAAAAGGCTCTTAAGCTTATGATTACACTTAAAAAACCTATAGACGACTTCTTCGACAGCATAATGGTAATGGTTGAGGATGAGGGCATCAGGAACAACAGGCTGGGGCTTTTAAAAAGCATAGAAAACATGATGATCAAAATAGCAGATTTGAGTGTCGTAGTAGTGAATAAGATCAGTTAATCGCAGTAGGCTTTGTAATATGAGATTTGCTTGTCCAATATATTATTGAGGAATATCATGAAGGGCTTTTTCGTTAATTGAGGAATCTGAAAGACCGATTTTTTGAATAGAAAAGATTGCCTTGCTCTAAATGGTCAAGCTAAAAATTAGTGTAAGAGGGTGGTTATGTGAATTATTACTTAACTGTACTTTTAAAGCTTGTATTCGCAGCTTTGCTGGGAGCTTTAATAGGTTTTGAAAGAGAGTATAAGAACAGGCCTGCCGGACTCAGAACAAATATGTTGGTATGCCTTGGGGCTGCTCTTATACAGATCCTGGCTCTGGATATTTTTGCAGTATATGGTGGTATAACAAATATTGACCCTGCCAGGTTGGGGGCTCAGGTTATAAGCGGAATAGGTTTTCTCGGAGCCGGTACCATCATTCATGAGGGCGCAAGTATAAAAGGCTTGACAACAGCAGCCGGCTTATGGGTAGTAGCTTGTATTGGTCTTGCTATAGGTAATGGTTCATATGTGCCTGGGATACTTGCCGCACTGCTTGCCTATACTACTTTAAGAGCTTTAAAAGGTTTAGAGAGGTATGTAGCATCAAAAAGCCTTTATCTTAATGTGGAAATAAGAATGGAGGATAGACCGGGGCTAATAGGTAATATTGGACAAATACTAGGTTCCATGAATGCAAGTATTAAGAATATAGAATTCAGAAAACATGGTGAGGAAATATATAGTATTTGCTTAACAATAAAGCTATCACGAATTGCAGATAAGCAGGAGGTCATGGCAAGTATTTGCAAGGTTGAAGGTGTGTATTCGGTAGAAGAAGTATAATCCCTGAAGAATTAGACCTATATTGATATTTAAACAACAGAACTTCAGTGTTTTTTGTCATTCATGCACTTGTGTATGGGCTATGCAATATTTATGCTGCAATATCTAATAATAAATATATGCTAAATTGTTATTGTTCAAACAGATACTTTATGTTAGTATTTATAAAGAACACAGTATTAATAAGGTTTTCAAAGAAACATTTTACATCTTAGAGAAATTTTTCAAAGTTCATTTAGCGTAATATGCATATTTGGTGTACAAAGTACTCTTTGATACTTTTGCTTTATTCGCCAAATGCTTTAAGGCAGGTGATAGCGATAGAATTTACAAGCAGGCAGAAGCAAATAATTGAATTGGTAAAAAAACATCAGCCCATTACAAGTGAGCAGCTGGCAGCAAAGCTTAACATGACAAGGGCAGCATTGAGGCCTGATCTTACAATACTTACAATGTCCGATATGCTTGAGGCAAGGCCTAAGGTTGGTTATTTTTACTCCGGCAAGGTTATGAACGCTATAGGCCATGATTTGATAAAAAGCGTAAAGGTTTCGGAAATTAAGTCAAGTGCTGTGGTTATGGATGAATCAGCAACAGTATATGATTCTATTGTTATGCTTTTTTTGAGGGATACCGGTACAATATTCGTACAAAGTAAAGGGGCGCTTTCCGGAGTAGTATCAAGAAAGGATTTCATCAAGATAGCAATAGGCGGCAATGATATGCACAATATGCCGATTGGAATGATTATGACAAGGATGCCTAATATAATTTACATATTGGATAGTGACAGCGCATATGATGCAGTTGTTAAGCTAATTACCCACGAAATAGACAGTATTCCGGTAGTAGAGCCGTTTAAAGACAGCGAGGGCAAAGAACAGTTCAAAGTAACAGGCAAGGTTTCAAAGACCAATATAACTAAACTGCTGTATGATATGTGTAAACAACAGGTTAGGGGGATATTATGAATAAAAACAGGGCAGTAATATTTGTGATATCGGATTCAATAGGTGAAACTGCTGAGCAAGTGGCAAGAGCCGCATCAGCTCAGTATCCCGAATGTGAAATCAGAATCAGATGGATACCGTATGTTACCGAAATAGAGAGCATACAGGAAGTTATCAGCGAGGCCAAAGACCTGGACAGTATAATTATGTTTGCCCTTGTTGTGCCTGAACTAAGAGAATATCTTACGAAACAG
>JAAYQK010000219.1 GCA_012519325.1 Gracilibacteraceae bacterium
AAGGACTGCCCATCCGCAAAGAATTTAAAATCAGCACCTGCTATATTCGCTTCTCCTGTAGACCGCACAAAGTAGCTGTTATTGATGTATGTGCTTCCTGTCTCGTCATTGGAGCAGACAATCTTGTAATATGCTCCGTCACCGAAATCCTTCTCATAGGTAACAACGGTTGTCACATCGATATCTTTACCTGTTTCCGTTACATTCAAAACACCTTTGTATGTTCCTGAATAGTCTATTTTTTCAGAGACCATTTTAACATTTACTTTAAGGCTGTCTGAGACTCCTGACGCCGCTTTAGAGGTGACGACCACGAGATATACTTTTTTGTTGTCAACAGAGTCCTTGAACCCTGTCAGTGAGGTGCCGCAGTCCTTCACATTGCGACCTATGGCTGATATTACCGTTACAGAAGCACCTTTGCATTCAACTTTCGGATCAACGCCACCAGGAAGTTTTTTGAGCTCATCAGCGTCCACTGTAATAGCGACCAGCCGACAGCCCTGACCGCCCATAGTAACAGAAGCTGAGCCGAGAACAATATCCTCACCGCTCTTCTTTTGCTCCTGCTTATCCTCATCGGGGATTCTTATCCTCAGGGTAGTACCCACATCCTCGCCATAAACATCCGTACTAAGATTCTTATAGATGGTATAAGCGTTTCCTTCCCCCACTTGTCCGGAGGCAAGAGCAACATAGTATTCGTGTGCCCAACCGGAGGGATCTCCTACTTCGGCAATCAGTGCCTCTTGTGTGCCTCCTTTTTCGTATACAGTCTTAATCCAAGCGTCGCTGCCTTTCTTTTTTGTTAGGAAGGAAATCAGCGGCGAGCGGGCGTAACCGTCCTGAGCCGTATCCTCAGTGGGCAAAGCTCCTGTGAATTGTCTCTCAAAATATTGTGCGGTTAGACTGGTGTAAGTGACATCTTTGGCGCTTGCCTCATAGTAGGAGGCGGTAGCCTCGTCAATCCAGTCGCTGCCGCCAAAAACACCGGTATAGCAGCCCTGCACATAATGGAAAAACTCGTGCCACAGCAGGGGATTGAGAGACCCTGTAGTATATTTGTCATTGAAATTGTCTGTGTTCAGGGTGATATCCTCATACAATGAGTGATAGGAACCCGCATCATTAATCTTCTTTACCAATACGTTCATGGGAAAATCCCCTTCATCATACTTATAGCCAAGGGCCTTGTATTTTTCATACACAGCCTCAAGATCACGGAGGATAGCTTCCCTACCCGATGAGCCCACCGTATCATGAAAGAATTTGCCGTTAACCTTCATAGGATAATAAAGCTTGAAATGCCCGCCATCTTCGAAGTAGCAAACATTTGTGAACAATCCGCACTTTAGGGATATTGAAGTCTTAATATTACTTGGCGCAGCAGTACCTTTGCCGGCACCCATATACAAAGGAGCTTCGAACAGCTCTGCCGGCACGAAGTTAGCAACTGCAACCCCGTCAACAACATCAGCAGGGAAATAGAAATACTCCGTACCCGTATAACCGCTATCGTATTCGCACTCGACTCCAAGGCCTACCAGCAAGGATTCTCCCTCCTCACCGGTGTAGTCTTTGGGAACCGGCAAGGAGATTTTAACCGGCTCTGTATATGCTTCGGTTAGTATCAGTTCATAAAGCTCGGAGCTCAGACCATTCTCTGCTTCAATACCGGTCTCCTTAATGATTCTTAGTATTGCGGACTCCCCGTCGGGTACGCTGTTTTCGCCAAAACTGACGGTAACTCCATCCAGATTAATTACTCCGTTCTCCGCCGATGCACTCTTACCGGAAATCGGACTTACATCCTTCCCGCAGGCGGTAATTGTTATTATCATTAAAAGTGTCAGAAATAATGCCATATACTTTTTAATCATGTTATATCTATACCTCCTCTGGTATAAATCTTAAGGAAGGATGCTTGAAAAATCATCAACCGAAAGGATGAAATAACTGAAAAAAGCCCCTCATACTTTAGTATTAGAGGCCGTTAAACTCAGTATTTATGCGTTATTACTTATCTTTGACCGGTTTGGTTCTTCAGCAGGGTGCTGATAAGCTCCGCACGGCTGCCTACATCGTATTTTGAAAAAATGTTCCTTACATGTGTCTTTACGGTACTTTCACTGATACACAACACCCCGGCAATTTCTCGGTTGGATTTGCCGGAAAGAATCAGCTGCAGCACCTCCTGTTCCCGGACAGTCAGCGGATTAAGAGTATTAATCCTGAGTATAATGTCCCTTTGCTGTGACTGGCTCATATTGTCATAAACGGCAAGACCGTCGCGGCTTTTCAGCAGTAAAGCAAGCTGATTATTTAGAGGTGGCAGCATAACCAATGTAACACATACAACAGTTAATGCTATAACCGCTACCTCTGACCCGGAAAGTCCGATAGAGGTCACTGCCATTCCTAAGGTACCTCCGCATAGGACACCGAACACATTAGCAGAAAGTCCTATTCCGAATACTGCAGCGGAATTATCGGTGTAATCCAGCATTTCTCCAAGGATGCTCCACCAAAACAGGTCAAAAATACCGCAAGCTCCAAGCATCAACGTATCCACAATCAGATAGTCAAAAGTGCTTCGCCCCAGCAGCATAAAGCTAATGAACGCTCCCATAATCATTACCATACCGACATACAAAATACCCGAACGTTCCCTTTTCCTATAAAGGTTACGTAAAATAGCAAGGGCAACGATGTAGGGCACAGCCCAATACAAGCTTACAAACCCTGTCAGGTGTTCAAAAGCGGGATTTATCACCTGGTACATCAGACCGGAATTAATTGTAATAATAAATACAAAAAGGCACAACAGCAGCAATGGGTTTTTTATGCTGACACTAGTATTATTTTTTTCTATTATTTTTCTTTCATTAAACGACCCTGCCGGCAACAGCCCAAAAAAAGCCATACCTATTATCAGACAAAAAATAGATAGACCAAGCCCAATGAGCGGCGATCGATTCATAGCAACCACGTTGACCGCAATCATTAATAGATTGGAATAAATCAGAACGTCAGCGCAGGATTTAATGCGCTCTTTTTTTGGTGTATAGACCCTGAGAAAAAATCCCCATGACGCCACCGCGCAACCGCTGGCGTATCCGCTGGCAATCAGTCCGCCCATCCATAGAGCGGAAGGAGTTGTAAAGAAGGGAACAGAGGCAGCTAAGCATAAGCCCATACCGCCGAGCATCATATTTCTGGCAGCTGTCTGAGACCTGACAAACAAGCCGCAGGTGAAAAGCCCTGTAAAATGTGCTATAATCGCAGCCGATATGTAACCGGATGCGTCTATTCCACGTCCGTGAAGATCCAGTAGGCTATATAGCACCTGTCCCTCAAAGGCAAAGGACAGAATGTAGGCAAAGAGAAATGAAAATCCGCCAATAGAGAGTCTGCGGGCATTTAAAGGTTCCTGCAAAGAAATCCGTCTATCCTGATTTGTATTTGCTGACATAAAAAGACCTGTCCTCCTGCTTCTTACTTTTCTTTATTACATTGGTATTTATTTTTTATTGCTTCATTTATTATTTCTGCCTTTTCAAGCAGTGAGGCTGATGATATATTGTATTTCTCCGCCAGCTGATGTTCCGAAGCTTCAGTATTGCACAAACGGCAGTAAGTGTGCTCCAATGCGGCTGCCCATATATTTACATCATCTATTTCAGGCACCTCCGGAAATGTCGACTTAATGAATTCATACCAGATGTCTTCAACAATCTTCTTATAGGGCCTCTTATATTTATTTCGCATCATTGATAGGGCTTTACGCTTCACCTTTATCCACGACGTTTCCCATTCAGACTCAGGAAAACCCAAGGAATCAATCGTAACATTTCTCTTTTCTCCATCAAAATTGACGGTATATGGTTCCTTAGCGCCTATGGAGTTTAAAAGAAATACCGACTCCATTTTTATATAATTCTCCACGTCATCCCTAAGCATGAACTTCCTGATAGATTGTTCCGCCTCAACCAGCTTGTCATTCTTAATCTTGTTGAATATCAGTTTTCTTAGAAAGTATTTGTCGAAGTTAATCCCAAAGTAAAGTATATCAAGCACATGCCTGTTGTTTTCAAGCTGCTCCCTGCATTCATTCCCCTGCATTTCAATAAACCTGTATATAAAATCAAGCCTGTCTTTGATTTCTTCCTTCGGAAGCTGATAAACATATGGAAAAAATGTTTTTTCATCTCTAACATCCAACTGCTTTTTAACAGCTTCAATATAGTAATCCGAGAGCATATTATCCTTGTCGAGCTTATCGAGCTTCTCCCAAAGCCTGATGCTTTCTCCATACTTCCTGCTGTTAAAGGCGGCAATCGCTGCGAGATGTACATACATTGGATTATTGGAATCAATTATTAAAAGCTTCTTGAAGGTTCTGTATGCATCTGCATGCCTTCCCAGGCTTCCGTAGGTATCTCCTATTTTATAAAGGTAATCCTCGCTTTCAGTCCGGATTTTGCTGATTATCCTCAGCTGTTTCTTAACCAAACTGACTGCACCCTGTTTGTTGTAAAATATAGCAAGATTACAATTTGCATGGACGTTGGTATCTTCATAGGTAAGTACCTCCCGGGCAAGCTCTATTGCCTTGTCAATATACCCCAGGTAATAATACGCCAGAGAGAGGTTGTTTCTTGCCGGCACTGCATTGGGAAGCATCTGCACTACTGTTTCAAATTTCTCAGTTGCCTGCTTGTATTCCTTCTTCTCAAGATGGTCAATTGCCTCTTCTTCAATCTTGTAAATTCTCTCCAGTTCTTCATCATCCATGTTGTTATTGGCATCCTTTATCATTGTAAGCATTTCCAGCAGTTCTTCAGCCTCCTCTGCGAACTCACCGCCGGGATCCTTTTCAAGATAAATGCTGAAATACTCCGATGATTTTTTTATCTTTTGCAGCTGCAGATAGTTGCACCCCAATCCAAAATAGCACTCCAGATAATTCGGATCAATATTTTTAACTATATTGAGCAAAACCTCCGTGGAACGGTCTATATCCCCCTGCTCAGCCAGCAGCCCCGCATAATTGAACTGCAGGAAACTGTCATGGGGTTTAAGGCTGACAGCTTTCTCAATATATCTGAGGGCTGTTTCTAGTCTGCCCTTTTGTATATATTTGTACGCAAGGTTAAAATAAAAATCTGCTCCTCTTTCAAAGGTTATCACCTTGCTGCCCATATTCTCATCACCAACTTTAATGTAAAATATCAATTAATATTTCATGAAACCCGGAAGCACTACTTTGAAAAGGTTCCTTTTCTCATTATTTATGAATTTGGCACCTCCGTGCTGTCTGAAGGCTTCATGTATCTTTTTCATTCCTGCTCCCGTCTTAAGGAATCTTCCCTTATTGTCAAGTATCAAAAGCCTTTGATATAACCACTGATTCCTTCTGCAAGGATTATATCCCTCCATAAGCCCCTGAATATCATCATCATTGCAGGTTGCACCCGGGTTGCTTATTTCTATTTTTTTATTATCTATCAAAATGACAATTTCTCTTCCCAGGGAAAAGTAATCTCTATGAACAACAGCATTGGCTACGGCTGCAACAACAGCATCAACAGGATATTTTTCATTTATCCTCGCTGCTTTCAGCCTTATATAATCTTCAATTTCATCCAGCATCTTTATTATAGGCCCTGAAAAATATATAACCTTGTCATTCGCAGATTTGTCTATCAGCCTCACTCCGGTATGGGGAAGGTACAATTGTGGATGGCAGCCGAAGACAAGCAGTCCTCCCACCGTAGGGTGATATCCGTTGTAATCCTCGTCTCTTCCTATTATACCAACTCCCTCAAGAAGTGTGTAATAGTTTTCATTGGTGCTGGTAAGTCCTGTTTTGGAAATGTAATCGTTTATTATGTTTTCATTCAGTTCCTTCAATTCCACCCTGCTGAGCACAATTCTTTCATGCTGAAGTATCCCCGATTCCTGGAGCATGCTGGCTATCTCTTCACGCCTCGCTATATCCGTAGTAGAACCCCTTCTTATATAAAATACACCTGTTTGCCTTATTTGATGCGGTTTCTGATTGCTCCTGTATATTGTCAGAACAGCAACCTGCTTATTCTCAATATTTATTATTTCAAGCTTCACTGATACCGGCGGATCACACCTCTGACTAATTATCTGCTGTATCTGCTCTTCTGTATACTGCTTTCCCTCAATTCCCAGTATGTTTTTTGTCCCATCCTCTATCCCGAAAATTATATATCCTCTGCCGCCCTTTGAATTAGCTATTGCTGCAACATCTTTGGCCAGTTCCTTTTTCTCGCTTTCAGTTTTTAAGGAAAGCAAGGCTTTAAAATCCAGCTTTGTACCTTCCGGCTTTTGTAATATTGTATACAGCTTCTGCTTATCCAAAAAATTCACATCCTCATGAAATATAATTTTCCAAAAGACCTCAAAGCCATACCCGAATCTCGTGTCTCGTGTCTCGTGACTAATATTATATATAGTTTAGCACAACATTAAAAAATTAAAAAGC
>JAAYQK010000220.1 GCA_012519325.1 Gracilibacteraceae bacterium
AAGTCAAATGAAGTGCTTGGTGTTTAGAAAACACTTTAGAACAAAAGTGTTATGTAAACTATTGGGATTTGGTGATTATTACAGCTAAAAAGCTGTGATTTGATTACAACTATATTGTACAAGGAGGGATTTATATGATTCAGCAGGAAACACGGTTAAACGTGGCAGATAATTCCGGAGCTAAGGAACTTCTATGCATACGTGTTGTAGGCGGTTCCTCCAGAAGATATGGAAATATTGGAGATATAATAATTGCTACCGTTAAAGATGCAACGCCAGGCGGTGTTGTTAAAAAAGGAGAAATTGTAAAAGCTGTTATCGTGAGAACTGTAAAGGGCAAGAGACGTCCGGACGGAAGCTATATAAGATTTGATGATAATGCAGCGGTTATAATAAAAGAGGATAAGCAGCCGAGAGGTACCCGTATATTCGGGCCTGTTGCCAGGGAACTTCGTGAAAAGGATTTTATGAAAATAATATCCCTCGCACCTGAAGTGCTTTAAGGGAGGTGTTTTGTAATGGCAAATGTGAAGAAAGTTAAGAAATTGAACGTAAGAAAAGGAGATACGGTAGTGGTAATCTCCGGCAAGGATAAAGGCAAAAAAGCCAAGGTGCTTATAGCTTTACCACAGGATGACAAAGTGATTGTTGAAGGTGTTAACATAAGCATAAAGCATAAGAAGCCCGGTAAGAACATGCAGCAGGGTGGAATAATACGTCAGGAATCACCCATATTCAGTTCCAAGGTTATGCTTTGGTGCGATAAGTGCAAAAAAGGCGTAAGGTTGGGGCACAGAATACTGGATGACAAGTCAAAAGTCAGATATTGTAAAAGCTGCGGCGAAGTGTTAGATAAATAGTCTCTGAAGGGAGGTAAGAAGAAATGGCCAGACTAAAAGAGAAATACCAGAACGAAGTAGCTCCTGCAATGATGCAGAAGTTTCAATATAAAAGCGTGATGGAAATACCAAGACTTGAGAAGGTAGTTATTAACATGGGTTTGGGAGATACTAAGGACAATGCCAAAGGCCTTGATTCAGCAGTATCGGAACTTGGAATAATAGCAGGGCAAAAGCCCGTTATAACAAAAGCAAAAAAGTCAGTAGCGGCATTTAAGGTAAGACAGGGAATGTCTGTTGGTGCTAAGGTTACTCTTCGCGGTAATAAAATGTATGAATTCCTTGATAAATTATTCAACATAGCTCTTCCGAGAGTTAGAGACTTCAGGGGTGTATCAGTTAATTCCTTTGACGGAAGAGGCAATTACTCTCTTGGAATCAAAGAACAGCTCATATTCCCTGAGATTGAGTATGATAAGATTGATAAAATAAGAGGTATGGATATAATTTTCGTAACCACAGCCGAGACTGATGAGGAAGCAAGAGAACTCTTGAGACTCCTTGGAATGCCTTATGCAAGCTAATGCAGAAATTTTGCGAAGGAGGTTAAATTGTGGCTAAAAAATCAATGATACTAAAGCAGCAAAGAGCAGCAAAGTATAAGACCAGAGCTTATAGCAGGTGCAAAATTTGCGGAAGGCCTCATGCATACTTGAGGAAGTTTGGCATCTGCCGTATTTGCTTCAGAGAATTAGCATATAAAGGGCAAATACCAGGTGTTAGAAAGGCCAGCTGGTAATTTCGGAAGTCGGAAGCAGGATGCCCAAGACGGGCAAGACAGGCGGAAGAAGTGTATATAAAGAAAGAAGTAAGAAGTTTTATGGTAGAGTTCAGGAGAGGTTTCTGATCTCGGACCTCAGAAAGATGACATCTGAAAAAGGGAGGTTAAGATTAATGGTTACAACTGATCCAATTGCTGATATGCTAACCAGAATCAGGAATGCCAATACAGTAAAGCACGACACTGTTGATATTCCTGCATCCAATGTGAAAAAAGCTATTGCACAGATCCTGCTTGATGAAGGATATATAAATGGTTATGAGATAATCGAAGATGGAAGCACAAGCACAATCAAAATCAGTCTCAAATATGGATCGAACAAGCAAAAGGTAATAACAGGCTTAAAAAGGATTAGCAAACCAGGGCTTAGAGTATATGCAAAGAATGAAGATATACCAAAGGTACTTGGAGGACTAGGCATAGCAATTATTTCAACATCCAAGGGAATAATGACCGACAAGAATGCGAGACTCCAGGGTGTCGGCGGAGAAGTGCTTTGTTATGTTTGGTAGTATTTTACGTATAGAGGAGGTGCAAGCATGTCACGTATAGGGAAGTTGCCTATCGAGATTCCTCAGGGAGTTGAGGTAAAAATAGCTGATGACAATACGGTTTCAGTTAAGGGGCCAAAAGGTCAGCTTGTAAAAAAGATGAATGAAGATATGAAGATAGCTATAGAGGACGGTAAGGTAATAGTAACAAGGCCGACCGACCAAAAAATGCACAGGGCACTCCACGGACTTACCAGATCACTTTTAAACAATATGGTTGAAGGTGTTTCAAAGGGATTCGAAAGAGTACTGGAAATAAACGGTGTGGGATACAGAGCAGCCAAGTCAGGCAAGAAGCTTACACTTACAGTAGGCTACTCACATCCGATAGAAATGGATGACCCGGAAGGCATAACAACGGAAGTACCGGCTCCAAACAAAGTAATTGTAAAGGGTGCGGACAAGGAAAAGGTTGGAACACATGCTGCCAACATCAGAGCGGTAAGAGAACCCGAACCGTATCTGGGAAAAGGCATCAAGTACTCTGATGAAGTAATCAGGCGTAAAGAAGGCAAAGCCGGTAAGTAATAAATAGCAAAGGGGTGACAAAGGGTGATAACTAAAGTTAGTAAAAACAGCGCAAGGAAGAAAAGGCATTTAAGAATGAGAAAGAAGGTTGCTGGTACAACAGAGAGGCCAAGATTAAATGTTTACAGAAGCCTTAACAATATATATGCACAGATAATTGACGACACAAAGGGTGTTACTTTAGTATCAGCCTCAACTCTGGATAAAGAGTTAAAGGATAATCCAGGTCATGGCGGGAACAAGGATTCGGCTAAGGCTGTCGGTACTTTGATAGCAAAGAAAGCTTTGGATGCCGGAATTAAACAGGTTGTTTTCGACAGAGGCGGATATATATATCACGGCAGAGTCAAGGAACTGGCTGAGGCAGCCAGGGAAGCCGGATTGGAATTCTAGGAAAAGGGAGGGAAATAGATGCAGCCAATAGATGCAAGTAAACTTGACCTTAAGGAAAAGGTTGTTGCTATAAATAGAGTTGCGAAGGTTGTCAAAGGCGGCAGGAACTTCAGATTCACTGCAATAGTAGTAGTTGGAGACATGAACGGCTATGTTGGAGTTGGCACAGGAAAATCCGTGGAAATTCCTGAAGCAATAAGAAAAGGTATTGAGAATGCCAAGAAGAATATGATAAGCGTACCAATAATCGGCACTACAATACCCCATGAGGTTATTGGAGTTTCCGGTGCAGGCAGAGTGCTTCTCATGCCGGCAAAAGAAGGAACAGGAGTTATAGCCGGAGGTCCTGCTCGTGCAGTTCTTGAGCTGGCAGGTATAAAGGATATAAGAACGAAATCCTTGAGATCAAATAATCCAAGAAATGTGGTAAATGCTACAATAACAGGACTTGCTTCATTAAAAACAGTTGAAGATGTGGCAAAGTTAAGAGGCAAAACGGTTGAAGAGATATTAGGCTAGGAGGGAAGTACCTTGGCTAAACTTAAAGTCAAACTCGTAAAGAGTGTAATCGGTAGTAAAGATGACCAGATAGCTACGGTAAAGGCTCTGGGACTCAGGAAAATAAACAGTGAAGTTGAACACAATGATACACCTCAGATAAGAGGTATGATTCAGAAGGTTATACATTTGGTAGAAGTAAAGGAAATGTAATCAAGGAGGTGTAAATATGAAATTACACGAGCTTAAACCTGCAGAAGGTACAACAAAGCCGAAGAAAAGGCTTGGCAGAGGTACGGCAACCGGTCAGGGCAAAACAGCAGGCAGAGGCCAAAAAGGACAGAAATCCAGGTCCGGCGGAAATGTCAGGATTGGCTTTGAAGGCGGACAGATGCCTTTGTATAGAAGACTGCCAAAGATTGGGTTTACTAATGTATTCAGAAAAGAATATGCTATTGTTAACCTCAGTGACCTTGAAAGATTCGATAACGGAACAATTGTAAATCCGGAGGTATTAAAAGAAGCAGGATTGGTAAAAGCTATGCTTGCCGGTGTTAAAATACTTGGCAACGGTGAACTTACAAAAAATCTGACTGTTCAGGCACATAAATTCAGCAAGACGGCTGCAGAAAAAATTGCAGCAGCAGGAGGAAAGGTAGAGGTGATATAGGGTGTTAAATACATTAAGAAATGCTTGGAGGATTCCTGATCTGAGACAAAAAATGCTTTTCACATTCGCAATGCTTGTAATATTCAGACTGGGAAGTTTCATTCCTGTACCTGGTATGGACACCAAAGCTTTGTCACAGCTTATTCAGGGCGGCGGTTTGCTCGGGTTTTTCAACACTCTTTCAGGTGGAGCATTTGATAACTTTGCAATATTCGCAATGAGCATAACACCTTATATTAATTCATCAATTATCATGCAACTTCTAACAATTGCAATTCCAAGCCTTGAAGCCCTGGCGAAGGAAGGGGAGGAAGGCAGAAGGAAAATAGCACAGTATACAAGATATGGTACTGTCATCCTGGGACTTATCCAGGCAATAGCCTTATCTTATGGACTCAGGGGATATCTTTTGAGAAAAGATACCGCATCTATAGTTTTGGTGGCACTTTCACTTACAGCCGGAACAGCCTTCCTGATGTGGTTAGGTGAGCAGATTAATGAAAAAGGCATTGGAAACGGCATATCTCTTATAATCTTTGCCGGTATAATCTCAAGAGTGCCCGGCGGAGTTCTGAAAATTTATGAGCTTTACAAGGTTAAATCAACCAATCTTATTGAGATAGCCTTCTTTCTGATATTTGCCGTATTTATAATAATGGCTGTCATATATATTCAGGAAGGGGAAAGAAGAATACCGGTGCAGTATGCAAAAAGAGTTGTCGGCAGAAGGATGTATGGATGACAGAGCACTCATATTCCGCTGAAGGTTAATCAAGCCGGCGTTATACCGGTAATATTTGCAATGTCATTGCTAGGATTCCCCGGAACAATTGCACAATTCTTTCCGAATTCTGCAGCATACAGATTCTTTAACAAATATTTGAACTGGGGCTCCTGGATTCATGGTATACTATATGCATTATTGATCATTGGATTCACATACTTCTATACGGCAGTTACATTCAATCCTATAGAGGTTTCCAACAATATCAAGAAGTATGGCGGATTCATACCTGGAATCAGGCCGGGAAAACCAACTTCGGATTTTATAACTAAATCATTGAACAGAAAAACTCTGGTGGGCGCATTTTTCCTTGCTGCTATAGCTATAATTCCGATATTCCTTATGAACTTTACCGGTATCAAGGTATATTTCGGAAGCACCTCACTGCTCATAGTCGTCGGTGTTGCAATGGACTTTGTAAAGCAGGTGGAAGCGCAGATGGTGATGAGAAATTATCAGGGTTTCTTGAAATAAATAGAGAAAAGAAACGTTGTGCGATATTTCGCACAACGCCGGATTGGAGAGGTAAGAATGAGGATAGTACTGTTGGGTGCACCTGGATCCGGCAAAGGTACCCAGGCCAGTTGTATTGAAAAGGAGTTTGGAATACCGCACATATCCACCGGGGATATTTTTAGAGATAATATCAGCAGAAACACGACCATAGGAGCAGAAGCAAAGAAGTTCATTGACAGAGGCTTATTGGTTCCTGACAGTCTGACTGTCAGCATAGTTGAGAACAGGCTTCTGGAAGATGATTGTAAAGAGGGCTTTCTTTTGGATGGTTTTCCGAGGAATATTGCTCAGGCTGAAGCTCTTGACAAGGACCTTGAGAAAATGGGAAAGAAGCTTAACGCAGTTGTGAACCTGAAAGTATCTGCCGAAACAATTATTGAAAGAATGTCCGGCAGGAGAATATGCAGTGATTGCGGAGAAAGCTATAATTTATGTTTTTTGAAACCCTCAGTGGATGGAATTTGTGACAAGTGCGGGGGGAAGCTTTATATCAGAGAAGATGATAAGCCCGAAACAGTCATGAACCGTTTGAATGTATATAAAAATCAGACATTTCCCCTTATAGATTATTACAATGGAAAAGGTATTCTGATTGCTGTAAATGGTGAGCAATCTGCCGATAAAGTATATAAGGATATCTGTGAGGCATTGGAGAGATTTAAATGATCAGTATAAAATCTCCCAGAGAAATTGAGCTGATGCGCATCGCAGGCAGAATAGTTGCTGAAACCCATGAACTGTTGAGAGAGGCAATCAGACCGGGTATTACTACATTGGAGCTTGACGCAATTGCAGAAGCCTATATAAGAAAAAGAGGAGCAATACCTGCATTCAAAGATTATAACGGATTTCCTGCTAGCATATGTTCATCAATAAATGAGCAGGTCGTACACGGAATACCGGGACCTATAGCGTTAAAGGACGGAGATATAATAGGCATCGATATCGGAGCCGTATATGAAGGATATTTTGGGGATGCAGCCAGGTCTTACGGGATAGGGAATATTGATAAAGAAACGGAAAGGCTTTTAAAGGTAACCGAAGAGAGCTTTTTCAAGGGAATTGAATATGCTCTGCCTGGTAACAGATTGTCTGATATTTCCCATAGTATACAAAAATATGTGGAATCAAACGGGTTTTCTGTAGTGAGGGATTTTGTCGGGCATGGAATAGGAAGAAACATGCATGAAGACCCGCAGATACCTAATTACGGGCCGCCTCACAAAGGACCCAGACTAGTGGCCGGTATGACACTTGCAATTGAGCCTATGGTAAACCAGGGCCGGCATGAAGTAAAGATCCAAAAAGACGGTTGGACAGTAGTAACGGCTGACGGAAAACCATCGGCCCACTACGAGAATACGATTGTCATTACAAATGGCAAACCCGAAATACTGACGCTTTTGTAGCACATCGGAAGGTGAATATATGCAGGATATAAGTTTGGGACAGATAGTAATATCAACTGCAGGACGGGATAAAGGCCGCAAATTCGTTGTTTTATGTATAATTGATGAAAAGTATGTCTATATTTCTGATGGGGACATAAGAAAAGCAGAGAAGCCTAAACTGAAGAAAATTAAGCATCTTAAAAAGCTGAATCATGTTGCCGAGGATATTAAAGACAAACTGGAATCTTGTGAAAAACTCAGTAACAGCGAGATCAGGAAACTGTTAAAATCTATTGATTGATATCGGGAACGGGAGGTTTGATTACCTTATGTCAAAACAGGATGTAATAGAGGTAGAAGGAAAAGTCGTTGAAGCATTGCCAAATGCGATGTTTCAGGTAGAACTTGAAAACGGTCATAGAATATTGGCACATATATCCGGCAAGCTTAGAATGAATTTTATTAAGATTTTGCCCGGAGATAAAGTAACTATAGAGCTGTCGCCCTATGATCTTACCAGAGGCAGGATCACTTGGCGAGGTAAATGAAGCAGGGAGGGTTTAAGATGAAAGTCAGGCCATCAGTTAAGCCTATATGTGAAAAATGTAAGATAATAAGAAGAAAAGGCAAAGTAATGGTTATCTGTGAAAATCCTAAACACAAACAAAAACAGGGATAAAACCAGTTCGGGGAACGCGGCTGACCCATGATAAATGGGTGTTCCCGATTGATTTTAGTATAAACAAAAAGCAATTAGGAGGTGCAAATACTAATGGCGAGAATTGCCGGTGTTGATTTACCGAGAGACAAAAGAGCAGAAATTGGCCTCACATATATATTCGGTATTGGAAGAGCAACATCAAACAAAATTTTGGCAGAAGCAGGTGTAAGTCCTGATACAAGAATAAAGGACCTTACTGAAGCCGAAATAGGTAGATTAAGGGAAGTAATTGATAGAAGCGTTAAGGTTGAAGGTGACCTTAAGAGAGACATAGCTTTGAATATTAAGAGATTAATGGAAATAGGATGCTATAGGGGATTACGACACAGAAGAGGCATGCCTGTTAGAGGACAGAGGACAAAGACAAATGCAAGGACAAGGAAGGGCCCGAAGAGAACTGTCGGCGTAAGAAGAAAGTAAAATAATCTCAAAAGTAATTGGTAAATAAGGAGGTTTGCTTTAATGGTAGCAAAGCCAAAGGCTAAGAAAACCAGAAGAAGAAAAGAAAGAAAGAATGTTGAAAGAGGAGCTGCACATATACAGTCTACTTTTAACAATACCATAGTTACCTTGACAGACAGCGCAGGAAATGCATTGTCTTGGTCCAGCGCCGGTTCACTTGGCTTTAGAGGATCAAAGAAGAGCACGCCCTTTGCTGCACAAATGGCAGCTGAAGTTGCCGCAAAAGGTGCAATGGAACATGGACTAAAGACAATAGAGGTATTTGTAAAAGGACCTGGGGCAGGCAGGGAAGCTGCCATAAGATCACTTCAGGCTGCAGGACTTGAAGTCAGCCTTATAAAAGATGTTACTCCTATACCTCACAATGGTTGCAGACCGCCAAAACGCAGAAGAGTATAGTTATTGAGGAGGTGTGATACATGGCAAGATATATAGACGCAAAATGCAGACTTTGCAGAAGAGAAGGATCCAAGCTGTATTTAAAGGGTGATCGCTGTTATACGGATAAATGCGCTGTTGCAAGAAGGTCTTATGCGCCCGGCCAGCATGGACAAGGCAGAAAGAAAATATCTGAGTATGGTATACAGCTTAGAGAGAAACAGAAGGTTAGAAGAATATACGGAATACTTGAGAAGCAGTTCGGAGACTACTTTAAGGAGGCTGAAAGACAGAAGGGCGTAACAGGTGAAAACCTTTTAAGACTCTTGGAACTCAGGTTTGACAATGTAGTGTACAGAATGGGCTTTGGCGAATCAAGAGCTCAAGCAAGACAACTGGTCAGACACGGTCATTTCACGGTTAACGGCAGGAAGGTAAATATTCCGTCCTATCAAACAGGCCTCAATGACTTGATAGCAGTAAAACCTGCAAGCAAGAGTACTGACAAGTTCAAGGAGCTTGCAGAAAACGCGGCAGGAAAAACTGCTCCACAGTGGTTATCTGTAAATGCTGAAATGATGGAAGCAAGAATAGTTGCTCTTCCTGCAAGAGAGGATATTGACCTTCCGATAGAAGAGCATCTGATCGTCGAGTTGTATTCAAGATAATAGCTATTGTTGGTCGGTTGGACAGGTGGTTAGTTATATAGATAGCAGTTTAACAGGCATATATTTTTGATAAAGCTTGAAGAACTAGTTGCCCTCAGAATATTTTTAATTGGGTAGATAAAAGGAGGGTTATGTCGGATGATTGAAATAGAAAAGCCAAAAATTGAGTGTATCGAAATGACGGAGGATTATACTTATGGGAAGTTTGTAGTGGAACCTCTGGAGAGGGGTTACGGTACTACCCTTGGAAACTCTTTGAGAAGGGTGCTGCTTTCATCACTTCCGGGAGTTGCTGTAACTTCCATTAAAATTGACGGAGTTCTCCATGAGTTTTCAACTATTCCCGGTGTAGCGGAAGACGTAACGGAAATTATATTGAATATCAAGAATCTTTCGCTAAAGATGCACGGAGAGAATAGCAAGGTCATCAAGATAGACGTTCAGGGTGAAAAAGAAGTATTAGCTTCAGATATCATATGCGATGCCGATATTGAGATTATTAACAATGATCTTCATATAGCAACGGTGGATGAGGGTTATAGGTTATATATGGAAATGACTGTGGAAATGGGCAGAGGATATCAGACATCGGATAAAAATAAGCAGCCGGGACAGCCAATTGGAATAATTCCGATAGATTCGATTTTCACACCGGTGAAGAAGGTCAACTATCTGGTAGAGAATACAAGAGTCGGCCAGGTTACTGATTTTGACAAGCTGGTGCTTGAGGTTTGGACAGACGGTTCGATCAAACCTGATGAAGCTATAAGCTTCGGTGCCAAAATACTCAGCGAGCACCTGAAGCTGTTTATAACCCTGACTGAGCATGTTGGCAATGTTGAAATAATGGTGGAGAAGGAAGAAGACAAGAAGGAAAAGGTTCTCGAAATGACCATTGAAGAACTGGATCTTTCGGTCAGATCCTTTAACTGCCTGAAGAGAGCCGGTATAAATACAGTTGAAGAGCTGACCCAGAGGACAGAGGAAGATATGATGAAGGTGAGAAATCTGGGTAAGAAATCACTGGAAGAAGTGCAGCAAAAGCTTGATGCCCTCGGACTGAGCTTAAGAAAGAATGAGGATTAATAACTAAAGGAGGTATTGCAATGGCTGGATATAGAAAGCTGGGACGTCCTACAGATCATAGGAAAGCCATGCTTAGGAACATGGTTACTTCTTTTCTTGAGCATGGAAAAATGATGACTACTGAGACCAGGGCGAAGGAAACCCAGAGCATTGCCGAAAAGATGATTACCCTTGGCAAGCGCGGTGACCTGCATGCAAAACGCCAGGCCTTGGAATTTATAACAAAAGAAGATGTTGTAAAAAAACTATTTGATGAAATAGCGCCCAAGTACAAGGAGAGAAACGGCGGATATACAAGAATAGCAAAGGTCGCTCCGAGACGCGGCGATGCAGCTGAAATAGTTGTGTTGGAATTGGTGTAGAAGCATAAGCATATCGAATTATTAGGGATTAAGTGACTGCTTAGTCCCGTTTTGCTATGAGGCATTATGTGTGCAAAACGCTGGCACGAGGTTCGATGTTCGGGGCACGAAGGGCTAAAGACATGCTTCGAAGAATATCTAAGTAGGGGCGGGTAGAGCGCCTACCGGGAGAAAAAGAAGGAATTATTATGACAAACATGATTAAAACGGAAAATGTCAGATTTGAATATAACACCCAGAGCGGAAGTACCAGCTTGGCTTTGGATGATATAAGTATAAATATCGCTAAAGGTGAGTTTGTAGCCATACTTGGGCACAATGGGTCAGGGAAGTCTACCTTGGCAAAACATTTCAATGCACTGCTTCTGCCTGGAGCCGGTACTGTATATGTAAAGGGAATGAATACCAAGGACGAAAAGCTGTTATGGAATATCAGGCAGACAGCGGGAATGGTGTTTCAAAATCCTGATAACCAGATAGTAGCTACCATAGTTGAGGAGGATGTGGCCTTCGGCCCTGAGAATCTGGGAATTGAGCCTGCGGAAATTAGAAAAAGGGTTGATGGCTCAATTAAAACAGTAGATATGGCCGAATATGCAAAACACAGTCCCCACCTTCTATCGGGAGGACAGAAGCAGAGAGTGGCAATTGCAGGTATAATTGCCATGAAGCCGGAATGCATTATACTTGACGAGCCTACTGCCCTTCTCGATCCCATAGGGAGAAGAGAAGTAATGAATACAATCATTAAGCTTAATAAGGAGGAAGGGATAACCATTGTCCTTATTACCCATTACATGGATGAAGCCATACAGGCAGACAGGATATACGTCATGAAGAACGGCAAAATCATTTTGGAAGGAAAACCCAAGGATATATTCAAGGAAGTGGAAACTGTAAAGAACGCAGGATTGGATGTGCCTCAGGTTACGGAATTATGTCACAGACTGAGCAGGGAGGGGCTGAAGCTTTCTCCGGATATTCTTACTGTTGAAGAAATGGTGGTGGAGCTATGCCGGTTAAAGTAGAAAATCTTACCCATGTATATATGAAGGATTCTGTATTTGAACATGTTGCAATAGACAACATAAGCTTTGAAATTCAAGACGGGGAATTCATAGGCATTATTGGCCACACAGGTTCGGGGAAATCAACACTTATACAGCATTTAAACGGATTATTGAAGCCCAGCAGCGGTAAGGTGTTTATAGATGGAGAAGAGCTGGGCTCCAAGGAAGTACAGATGAAGAAAATCAGGCAGAAGGTGGGTTTGGTCTTCCAATATCCCGAACAACAGCTTTTTGAAGAAACGGTGTATAAGGATGTGGCTTTCGGCCCTCGAAATCTGGGCTTAAGTGAGGATGAGGTTGAAGAAAGGGTTCGTAAAGCAATTGAACTTGTTGGACTGGATTTTAACAGTATAAGCAGTGTATCACCCTTTGAACTCAGCGGAGGCCAAAAACGAAGGGTAGCCATAGCCGGAGTGCTGGCGATGGAACCAAAGGTGCTGATTTTGGATGAGCCTGCTGCAGGATTGGATCCAAGGGGGAGGGATGAAATACTCCGTGGATTCAAGACACTGCATGAAACGCAGAAAATAACAGTATTGTTGGTATCCCACAGTATGGAAGACATAGCTAACCTGGTGGACAAGGTATTGGTAATGAACAGAGGTAAAATAGCGTTCTTTGATACGCCAAGAAATGTTTTTAAGGAAGCGGATGCTTTAGAAAAAATCGGGTTGGGTGTTCCCCAGGTTACATATCTGGTAAGGGAGCTTAGAAAAAAGGGGTTTTCAGTTGCAGACTGCATAAATATAGATGAAGCAAAAAATGAGCTGTTAAAGCTTTTTAAGAGGTAATAGAAAATGATTAAGGACATTACAATAGGGCAATACATACCCGGAGATACTATCATTCATAACCTGGATCCCAGAATAAAAATAATTATAACCTTTGTCTTTATAACATTATTGTTCTTTGTTGGAAATTACTTTTCATACCTTTATATTATTGCTTTTATGGGCCTGGCTATTGTTCTTTCAAAAATTTCTCCGAAATTTATAATTAGAGGCCTGAAGCCATTGATTGTTATAATTGCCTTGACAGTTATACTGAATGTTTTTATGACACAAGGGGAAGTAATATACAGGATCTGGAGGCTTTCAATTACCCGGGAAGGATTGTATCAAGCGGGATTTATGGGATTGAGGCTGATATTTCTTATAACCGGAGCCTCTCTTTTGACTCTGACAACATCACCTATAGCTTTAACCGATGGTATTGAAAAGCTGTTGAGTCCTTTAAAGAGAATAGGGGTACCAGCTCATGAGCTGGCCATGATGATGACCATTGCCTTGAGGTTTATTCCTACGCTTCTGGAAGAAACCGATAAGATTATGAAAGCACAGATGGCAAGAGGCGCGGATTTTGAGACGGGTAATCTGATAAATCGGGCTAGAGCAATGGTTCCTCTTCTGGTTCCATTATTTATCAGTGCTTTCAGGAGGGCAGATGAGCTTGCCCTTGCTATGGAGGCAAGATGCTATAGAGGTGGGGAGAAAAGAACAAGAATGAAGCAGTTGAAGCTGGAGTTCAGAGATTACGGTGGAATGCTGATTACAGCAGCAGTCTGCTTTTTGGTGATATGGAGCCGATGACCTCCAGATTTCGGGGTTTGAGCCAGACTTCGGAGAAATTGTGATTAATGGGCTGATATTATGAGAAACATAAAGTTGATAATCGAATATGACGGAACAAATTACTGCGGTTGGCAGGTTCAGGCGAACGGGCCGTCCATTCAGGCTGAGATTGAAAAGGCTCTGTTAGAAGTAACCGGCGAAAAAATAAGCGTAAATGGTTCCGGCAGGACAGATGCGGGAGTTCATGCCAAAGGACAGGTGGCAAGCTTTACTACAGAAAGCTCAATACCTCCTGAGAAGTTCGCCTACGCCTTGAACAATAAGCTGCCGGAAGATATTGTTATTAAGGAATCGTCAGAAGTACCCCCTGATTTTCATGCAAGATTCAGCGCTGTAGGAAAGAAGTACAGTTATCTTATTATAAACAGTAGATTTCCTTCTGCACTTCTTAGAAATCATGCATATCATGTTAACTATTGTGAAAGACTGGATATAGACAAGATAAAGATTGCGGCGGAAGCTTTTATCGGCACTCATGATTTTTCGGGGTTCATGGCGTCCGGCAGCAAGGTTTCCGATACTGTCCGGACGATATATGATATTTCCGTAGAACGGGAGGAGGAGCGGATTCGATTTATTTTCAAGGGAAGCGGATTCTTGTATAATATGATTCGCATAATAACGGGCACCCTGTTGTATACCGGAATTGGGAAAATCAATCCGGAGGATATAAGGGACATAATACTTTCGAAGGACAGGAAGCGTGCAGGTATAACTGTTCCGGCATGCGGCTTGTATTTGGAAGAGGTTTACTATAATTTATCTTGACACACGTGGTTCAATGTATTAAAATATTATATGTTGCGAAATGTGGTTCATAGCCCCGAATCACTTGCAGCATGCTTATTATAAGAAAATAATACCAAGCTCTTTTTGAGCGAATCAGCGGCTGGCTTCTGTGAATGTGGGACACAATAGCTGGTTGTAAGATTCATGTCTATTATAAATACCATGCAAGGAGTGAAAAGGATGAAGTCTTATATACCAAAGGCTGATGAGATTCAGAGAAAATGGTATGTAGTTGATGCAACCGATAAGATCCTCGGAAGACTTGCCAGTGAGGTTGCAAAGATATTGACCGGAAAAAACAAACCGATATATACGCCTCATGTTGATACGGGCGATTATGTAATAATTATAAATTGCGATAAGGTTGTTCTTACAGGTAAGAAGCTTGACCAAAAAATGTACAGGACGGTAACAACCCGTGTCGGCAGCATGAAGGAGACTCCGTACAGGAAGTTTATGGCTGAACAGTCTGACAAGGCCGTATATGAAGCAGTTAGAGGTATGCTTCCTAAAAACAGATTGGGCAGAAAAATGCTTAAAAAGTTAAGAGTTTATAAAGGCGCTGAACATGAAAACGCAGCTCAAATGCCGGAAGCTCTTGAACTGGACATATAGGTTTGAAAGGAGGAAGTAACCGTGGCGAAGAAGGTTCAGTATTTTGGAACAGGAAGAAGAAAAAATTCCGTTGCCAGAGTCAGGCTGGTTCCCGGAGAAGGTAAGATAATAATTAATGATAGAGATATAGATGACTATTTTGGATTAGAAACATTGAAGCTGATTGTGAGACAGCCTCTGATTCTTACAGAGACCCTTTCAAAATTCAATGTGCTGGTAAATGTTGTAGGCGGAGGCTTTACGGGTCAAGCCGGTGCTATAAGACATGGTATTTCAAGAGCACTTTTGGAAGCTGACAACACTCTTAGGCCCATGCTTAAGAAGGCGGGATTCCTTACAAGAGATCCAAGAATGAAGGAAAGGAAGAAGTACGGACTCAAGAAAGCAAGAAGAGCGCCTCAATTCTCAAAACGTTAGGATTTGTTTATTTACATTCGAGTTTGTTTACAATTACAAAGTTTGCTTATGGCAAGCGTACAACCGTCAGGGGTAATCAACCCTTGACGGTTCTTTTATACGTTGGTATCATACTAATCCTAACAGCCGTACAATTTGTGTTACTACAAATGTTGCAGTGATTCCTGCTGCAGTAGGTACGAGAAATGATACGAGAGTCCACTTCCAACTCTTCGTTTCCTTTCTGATGGTTAAAAGTGTGGTTGCGCATGGAAAGTGCATTAAACAAAACAGCATTACATTTACTGCCGTCAGCCAGGTCCATCCGTGAGAGATTAATAGATTTCTCAAGGCTTCCAGATTGTCCAGCTCAAGCATCGAACCTGCAGCCATATAGCTCATAATAATAATAGGCATTACGATTTCATTGGCAGGCAGCCCGAGTATGAAAGCCATTAATATATATCCGTCCATGCCTAAAAGATTTGCAAACGGCTCCAGGAAACCGGCACTATGGTCCAGCAGGCTGATACCTTTAATATTCATATTTGCCATAATCCATATGAAAAGTCCGGCGGGAGCAGCTACCATTACAGCGCGGCCTAACACAAAAATGGTCCTGTCAAATATGGATCTTACTATTATCCTTCCAATCTGCGGCTTACGGTAGGGAGGAAGTTCCAGTGCAAATGAAGAGGGAATACCTTTCAAAACAGTTTTGGAGAGAATTTTTGATGCCAATAGTGTCATTAACACCCCCAATACAATTACGATAGTTATTGTTAATGCTGCAATTACTGATTGAATTTTACCGCTGGAGGTTCCTGCAATGAAAATTGTCGAGATGGCAATCAATGTAGGAAAACGGCCGTTACAGGGTACAAAGAAATTTGTAATAACTGCAATTAATCGTTCTCTTGGTGAGTCAATGATTCTGCATCCGATAACACCTGCGGCATTACATCCGAAACCCATGCACATGGTCAGAGCCTGCTTGCCATGTGCGCATGCTTTTTTAAAAAAATTGTCAAGATTAAATGCTACCCTTGGCAAGTAACCCAAATCCTCCAGAAAAGTAAACAGGGGAAAAAATATTGCCATAGGCGGCAGCATAACAGAGACAACCCAGGCAAGGGTTCTGTACATGCCAAGGACTAGTACGCCGTGCAGCCATTTTGGCAGGTTATAAATTGTAAACAGCTTTGTTAATTTGTCTTCTATGCCGAAAAGTACATTCGCAATAGCGTCGGAGGGTATATTTGCCCCTTCAATGGTTATCCAGAATATTACTCCTAATAGAGCAATCATGGCAGGAATTCCGAATATCTTTGAAGTCAGTATATCATCAATCCTTCTGTCCAACTCATTGTGTTTTTGATTTTGAGTATAAACCACCTGACTGCTTATGCTTTCTGCAAGCTTCACGATACTGGAAACTATTTGGTCCCGTAAATTTTCGAATTCTTCATTTAACTGTACGGCTAAGTCGAGCCCCAAGTATTTATTAATTGAATTCAATATGGTTTTTTCCCCGTCAATAAGCTTTAAGCTCACCCATCTGCTGTTGATTCTATCATCTGCATACCTCTTTATTTTTCTTTCAATATCCTGAAGGATTTCCTCAGTGTGGCTATTATATTGTATTATTACGGGCTCCGTTGAGATTTCATTGGCAGACACCTTGTAAACGGCATCCATTAATTCTTCCAAACCGTCTCCGCTTCTTGCGTTGGTTCCGACAACAGGTACGCCTAAAAGCTCCGATAGTTTATTTAAGTCAATTTGTATCTTTTTTCTTCTGGCTTCATCCATCAGATTAACGCATACTACAACCTTGTCTGTTATTTCTAAAATTTGCAGGACCAGATTGAGATTTCTTTCCAGGCAAGTCGCATCTGTAACGACTACTGTGGCACCGGGGTTTCCAAAGCAGATAAAGTCTCTTGCAATTTCCTCTTCCACAGAATTGGATAATAGCGAGTAAGTTCCGGGTAAATCTACCAATATAAAGTTCTTATCTTTAAACCTATAATTGCCTTGTGCCGTTGTAACCGTCTTACCTGTCCAATTGCCCGTATGCTGGTTTAGCCCGGTAAGGCTGTTAAACACTGTGCTCTTGCCTGTATTTGGATTGCCCGCCAGAGCCACAACTATATCATCAACAGGATTCATTTTTATATCCAGCATTTCTTTTAGTGCACCTATCCCGGTTGATTGAGCGGTGAGACCCATAATGTAACCTCCCAAACAGCTTTATATAAGTTCCACCATAATCTTGGATGCTTCCTCAGAGCGGAGTGCAATAACTGCACCCCGGATTTCATATGCCGTGGGGTCTCCCGAAGGGCTTTTTCTCAGTGATTCTACAATGGTACCAATAATTAAGCCCAGATCCAACATTCTTCTCCTTAAATTTCCGACAGAGGTTAATTCCTTTACTTTTGCCCTTTTTCCGCAAGGAATCATATCCAGTGAAACAATATTTTCTTTCATGGTACATACCTCCCTGTTCAAGCTCTTATAGTTCACGTAACAGAAGTTAGATGTGTGAAAAACTTTTATCTATGGCTAATATATGAATAATATTAAAAAAGTGTTACACATATAATGTAATAGACTGAAATATAATTTTAGATTAAGGTGATTTTATGAATAACAATCAAAATTTTTATACCGTCCGTGGATATGAAATTTTAGGAAAGCAGAAAGAAATACTATCGCATAGTATGGAGGATTATCTTGAAATGATTTATAGGAACAGCTTAGCGGGGGGGTATGTTCGCATTAATACACTTGCAGAATCCTTAAATGTTCAGGCGCCATCAGCAACAAAAATGGTACAGAAGTTAGGAAAGTTAGGTTTACTTCACTACGAAAAATACGGAGTTGTAAAATTAACGCCGGAAGGTGAGAAGATAGGTGAATTCCTTTTAAAACGCCATGAAATAATAGAGAACTTTTTGAAGATTATCGGAGTGGAAGAAAAACTATTGGTAAATGTTGAACTGATTGAGCACAATGTCACCAAAGGCGCACTAAACAAAATTAAAATTTTAAATGAATTTTTTAAGACACATCCGGACATATTGAAAGAATTTGAGAGATTCAGAGCTTCATACGGCAGTTATTTTTAAACCTCCTATGCATATATATCACATTCTTTTCTCATAAATTCTATATGCAGTAACATATGCTGCAAAAAAAATGCATATTAAATACAATAGCAATCGGACCAGAAAAGGATAAAAAAGTCCTCCAATAAGTCCTGTAACATACAGTGCAAATAGCAGAACAGTTCCGGCTGCCTTAAATGCCTTATTGGCGATTTCCCGTATTCTTTCATCAGTACTATCCAGCCTGCTTTTTTTTAATTTTTCATCATCGGCCAATATAATTTTGTTTTTTATCCATAGGGCAGCAGAGCCAACTATAAGTCCTGTTCCAACACCGCTATACACATTAAGCATTTGCCGGCTTACTGCAACAGACTGCATATTTTTAGCCAGCAAAGAGGTTATGAGCGTAATGCTGCCTGTAACAAAGATTATTATCAAAATTTTCATCCTTGTTTTTACATCCTTTTTGTATTCTTCGTTATTACTTGCTTTGCTACTGCAAAACAGCCCTTTCATATATTTTCCTCCTCCTCATTAAAAATAAATATATCCTCAATTGCAATCCCGAAAAACTGAGCAATCTTATGTGCCAACACAAGGGATGCTTTATACTTACCGTTTTCAAGAGATATAATTGTTTGTCTTGTGACATTTACAGCATCGGCAAGTTCACTTTGCGTAATCTTTCTCAGCTTTCTGAATTCCTGTATTCTTGTCTGCAATGTATCACCCTTTCCTTATAGTATAGTATGCTTTACATTATTAGTATAGTATACTTTACATATAATGTAAAGTATATTTTACACCGAGAAATATAGCTGTATACCCCTGACATATATATGCATATGGTAGTATATTTATACATAGAGTTCAAACTCTGACGCTTGGTACAGTACCGAAAAGCACTTGATAGTAATATATACAGTAAGATAATTGTTACGGCGTAGAGATAGGAACGGCAAAATATTCAGTATGGAGGAGGAAATTATGAAGAAAACGTTGGTTTTTGTAGTGTTAATGGCGATGCTGCTGCCGGTATTAAGCGGTTGTGCGGGAAACAAACCGGTGGAACCGGCATCGGCTGAGGAAGGCGGAAAGCTGGGCGGAGAATTAAATATGCTTGTGATGCCGGGCTATGAGGAGGACAAGATCATAAAGCCCTTTGAGGAAAAATACGGCATCAAGGTTAATGCAAAAGTATATTCCACATCGGATCAGATGTTTTCACTCCTGTCAAATTCGGCAGAGGGTGAATGGGATATTGTTACTCCGGATACACCTTGGATAGCCAAGCTGGTGGATGCAGACCTGATTGACGAGCTGAATCCGGAGGATTATCCGGAAATAGATAATTTCTATGACCGCTGGAAGGATTTTGACCAGGTAAAGGTAGGCGGCAAGATGTACGCAGTAGTAAGCCGCTGGGGCTATTACGGCATTGTGTATAACTCAAATTATATTACAGAGGAAGAGGCATCATCTACTGATTTTTTATACAATCCCAAGGTAGCCGGCAAGGTTGTTCTGTTTGACTGGTACCTGCCTAATATGGGAATGCTTTCCCGATATGCGGGCTACGACGAACCCTATGATATTTCGGGAGATGATCTTTTAAAGGTAAAGGATATATTAAACCAAATGAAACCGCAGGTTGGAATGATTGCCGCAACCAATGCGGATACAATTCAGGCTCTCGCCAATGAAAGTGCATGGATAAGCTTCGGGGGCGAATGGCTTCAGGTTCTTCTGAAAGAAGAAGGCAAGCCCATCGAGGTTACAGTGCCCAAGGAGGGCGGCGTTTCATGGACAGAATCAATTTCAATAGTAAAGGACAGCAAGAATAAGGAAGCGGCCAAGGCATTCATACAATATCTGACAACCCCTGAAGTTCAGGCAAAGCTTGCCTGGTCGGATGCCTTCCATTCAACAGTGCCAAACCAAAAAGCGGTTGAGCATCTGAGCAAGGAACAAGCTGAACTTCTTAACATGCATGATACAGAGAAAATGGAAGCAATGCTGGCCAATATAGCCACCCGCAAGGTGCCTGAGGATGAAGCATCCTGGCAGGCAATCTGGGATGAATTCAAAAGCAAATAATACTATTTTGAAAAACAAGGGAGGGAGGCACTGCCAATCTCCCTTTGCTTTGGAGAGGTATCTATATGATAAAAAAATTGGATGTATGTTTACAGGGTATAAAAAAATCCTATGAGGGTCATACAGTAGTGGATTCTATGGATCTTTCAGTGGGAAAGGGCCAGTTCTTATCGATTCTTGGCCCGTCAGGGTGCGGGAAGACAACGACACTTCGCATTATCGGCGGCCAGCGCCAGCGTATAGCTTTGGCACGGTCACTGGTGCTGCATCCGGTTGTTATGCTGCTGGACGAGCCGCTGGGAGCGCTGGATGCCCAGATACGAAAGCAGATGCAGATGGAGCTCAAGCAGATACAGAAGGAACTTGGACAGACCTTTGTCTATGTTACCCATGATCAGGAGGAAGCCATGACCATGAGCGACATAGTGGCTATTATGCGCGGCGGGGTTCTTGAACAGCTGGGGACTCCTGAGCAGGTGTATGACAGTCCGGCTTCGCTGTTTGTTGCCTCCTTTTTAGGAGAATGCACCACCATCCTGGGAGTATGCCTGGATGGCAGCGGAGCTTTTGAAACTCCCTCTATGGGAAGGATTCAGGGGAGAATGCCGGCAGGAAAGTTCACCGGACAGGCAGTTCTCTGTATTCGCCCGGAAAATTTATATCTGTCCACGGATGTAGAATCGCCTGCCCAAGGGGACTATCATTTTACCGCATCAGTGACACAGAAAATATTCAAAGGATTCAATACCAGAATCAAAGTTGAATGCAGGGGTGAAACAATTCTGTCGGATGTTATAGGAAAATCCCCTTTACAGCCGGGAGATACGGTAACTATTTCATTTTCTGCACAGAATGCGCTGGTACTGCCGGCGCAGGCCTGAATTCGCATATTGAAGGTGGTGAGAAAATGAAATCAAAAAATTATCGCTCAGCGCTTTGGTGCCTGCCGGTTTCATTCTGGATGACTTTTTTCTATCTGATTCCGCTTCTTTTTTATTGTTGCAACAAGTTTTAAAACCATGGAGAATTACAGGCTTGCCGGCGAGTTTACCCTACAGAGCTATGAAAGGATTTTTACCAATGTAATGTATTGGAAGGCGTTGAGGAATTCTCTTTTGCTTTCCCTTAAAGTAGTGGCTGTCACTACGTTGATTGCCTATCCTCTGGCTATGGTGCTGAATTATGCAGTTCCAAAGCGCTGGCGCAACTTTTTTCTGGTGCTGATAATTGCACCCTTCTGGACCAGCTATCTTATTCGCGCATACTCATGGTTTATCGTACTGGGGAATACCGGGATAATTAACACTGTGCTGAAAAGCCTGGGATTTATCGAACAGCCGGTACAGATACTTTATACAAATACTGCAACTACAATCGGACTGGTGCATTATCTGCTGCCGCTGATGACACTGAATCTGTATACCACTCTTGAGAATATTGACCCTAAGCTTTTGGAGGCGGCGGGGGATTTGGGTGCCAACAGAATTAAATCCTTTTGGCATGTGATTCTGCCTCTTTCTTCCGGGGGGCTGTGCAACAGCCTGATGTTTTGCTTCATACTGGCTTTTGCCGATTTCATATCTCCTGCCACCCTTGGGGGACAGCTTGAGAGAGTATTTCCACAGCTGATAGTGGATGCGGTGCAGTGGAATGTTGATTGGCCTCTGGCGGCTGCACTTTCCATGGTTATGGTGTTTGCCATTTTGGGGGTACTTATTTTAATATCACTGTTCCGGAATATAGGGAACCTGGAGAATGGAGGCAGCGGCAAATGAAAAATAAGGTAAAATTCATCAGCGGTCTTTATTTGATTCTTGTACTGCTGTTCATAATGGGGCCGATTCTGGTTACAGTTGCTTTCTCCTTTAATTTGGACCGTTTTTCAAGTCTTCCATGGAAGGGCTTTACCCTTCAATGGTATCAAAGGATGTTTGCTAATAAAGAGATTATGCAGTCACTGATGAACAGCCTGATATTGGGTGTTTGTGTATCCTTGACGTCAGTTCTGCTGGGATTTACAGGGGCTTATGGGCTCAGGCACTGGAAATCGAAGCTTAAAGTGCCCTTCCTGCTGTTCAGTATATCACCCCTGATGATCCCCTGGACGTTGTTGGGACTTGCGCTGCTGATTTTTTTCACCCGGTTGGGGCTTCCAAAATCTCTTTTTACCGTTTGGATCAGCCATATAGTCTTTACGTCGCCCATAGCGATGACAATTATTAATTCGCGTATGGAGACCATTCCGAAAAGTATGGAAAACGCAGCTTGGGATCTTGGGGCAGGAAATATCCGGACGATGCTGTATGTTATTTTGCCCCAAACTATTCCGGCATTGGTTTCGGCGGCACTTATGACCTTTACAATAAGCTTTGATGAGTTTATTATAGCATGGTTTGTCTGCGGCTTTGACAAGACCCTTCCAGTCTACATCTATTCAGTTATCCGCAGCGGAGTCAATCCCACAATCAATGCTATCGGCACAATGGTTTTTATGATTTCGTTAACTTTAATCGCTGCAGCACAGATGCTGCAGCGGAAAAAAGCATAATCTCATTGTTGCACCGCCGGTGTACTACGGTTACCGTTCACAGCCGGCGACGGGGGGAGGGCAGGGATTTCCGGGGACTACAGCCTTGGATGGCATAACACTTATTCACACAGTTGAGAATATTTTATCCGATCTATATCGCCAAGGGCGCAAAAAGTTTTTGCTGATGAGCGGCCATTTTGAGAATACCGCTTATATGTCCGAGGCATCCTACCTTTTTACAAAGAATCATCAGGATGCCAAGGTTGTAATGATAAATTGGTGGGAGCTTGTAAAGGATGAAACCCTGGATAATCTGTTCAAAGGAGAGTTTCCCGGATGGGAGGTAGAGCATGCTAGTCTCACCGAAACATCTCTTATGATGCATTTTTGTCCGGAGCTTGTGCATGAAGACCGAATTCCCAAGCAGAAAGGGAAAAAACATTGTCCGGGTCCGGTTATATATCCGGAGCCCCAAGGCCTTGTGCCGGAAAGCGGTATTCTTTACAGTGCGGAGGGTGCAAGTGCGGATATAGGAAGGGCAATGGCAGAGGAGATTATAGAAACCATCGGAGAAATTCTTGTTAAGGAGTTTTGACATATTGCTAAAGGGGGGCATGAAGCTGCAGCCCCTTTTTTTATGACAGTGAATACAAGCAAACTGCATTTCCTGCAGCAATTATATCGCTTATTTTAGTGCCCGTGGAATTTTATGTTATAATAATGTTATGTTTTATTGCCGATATATA
>JAAYQK010000221.1 GCA_012519325.1 Gracilibacteraceae bacterium
CACCGTTAATCAATCCGTAACTTGGATCCAGTATCCACTTAAATACAATTGCAACGGCAACACCGGAGACAATCGCAGGCATATAATAGATAACCCTAAAAATTCCCATTCCTTTATAATTCTTCGAAACCATCACTGCCATGGTCAAGGAAGTAACGATAATAAGAGGTACCGCAAGAACTGCATACCGGACGGTTACCCATAAGCTCTTTATGAATTCTTCTGAACTGAAAATATTTTTAAAATTATCCAATCCTACGAATTTTGCATTCCCCACAATATCCCAATCGGTTAAACTGATATAAGCTGCCGCCAGCATCGGAAAGGCAGTAAACACAATCAGACCGATCAGCCATGGAAGTATGAAATAAAACCCTGCTCTTTGTCTTTTCTTCATGATCTGGCGCCTTTCATTTACTCTTTCTTTTACTAATCAAATTCTGCGAGTAAGCTTGAATTTCATCCATTTGACTCCCGTAATCGAAGGATGCATCATTTAACAGTGATACATATAGGTTATACCAAAGCTTGTCATTAATATCTGACCATTCCGGTATGTAGTTGGCGGAACGAGCATAATCCATGATATAAGCAATAGTCTCCATGGCCGCTTCCTTCTTTGGATTAATCTCAAGAATATTATTTAAGGAGCCCTTTACCGGTGGTACTATTTTCCATTTGAAAAAGGCTTTTGTTGCAGCTTCCAGTGCTTTATATGCTAAATCATTCCCCTCAAGGCTCCTAGCCATTACAGTAGACGCTGTCCAGTCAAAGCTCCATGGACTTCCGTCATCGCATACCGGCATAGGCGCATAACCAATCTCAAACTTCTCTGATTCATCCATCTTGTCAAACTTGGTTTCAAAATTATCCTGAACCCCACCAAAGAACATAGCTACACGCTGCTTTTCAAACCAGACATTGTTATCGCCAAGACTTGCTACTTCCGCGTATCTGGGGCTTAGGCCTTCTTCAACAATCGTCTGCAGAAAGCTCATACCCTTCTTGGCATCCTCCGAAGCTAATATAATTGTCTCGCCGTCTTTTGCAATGATATCTCCGCCACCGGCCCATATGAAGGTTTCAATATTTGGCCATCCGTCAATTATAGTTCCATACACAGTATTTCCTCTGTACTCCTTGCCCGATATCTTACGGCATATATCAATGAATTCCCCCCATGTCCAGTCGTCGGCAGCAGACGGACATTCAATCCCCAAAGCATCAAACATGGTTTTGTTATAATAGACAATGATTGGATTGGCAATCCATGGGAGTCCCCAGTAGGAGCCGTTATTTTCAGCTGATGCCAATACACCTTCATAATACATATCCGGGGTAAGGCTATCACTTTGCTTAAATTGCTCTGTGATGTCAGCCAAAGCTCCCATCTTTGCATATTTTGAAATTAACTCCTGGGTAAGCCAAAAGAAATCAGGACTGTTTTTTGCTGCAATCTTTGTAGAAATCTTCACATAATAGTCAGAAGGAATACTCAACACATTGATTTTATACTCGCCCGAAGCCTCTTCATTAACCTTGTCGATTACAGCCTGGAATTCCTCAGGTTCCGTACCGGCCGCCCA
>JAAYQK010000222.1 GCA_012519325.1 Gracilibacteraceae bacterium
GCATGCCGTGTACTGTGAAATGCAGTGCAGACAGTGTGAACTTCAATAAGATAAACAATGAAATAATAGAATTAAGGGTTGTGCTTGGGGTTTATACCGAGGTTATGAGAAATATTGAAAAGAAGCTGGTGGAAAATATTGAGGCGGAAGAAGGCGTAAGCATAGATTACGGCAAGATGCCTGCAGTAACAGTGTATATGGTTCAGAAAGGCGATACTCTGTGGAGCATAGCCAAGAGGTATAATACCACGGTTGATGCCTTAGCAAAGCTGAATGATATTGAAAATCCAAGCAAAGTAACAAACGGGATGCAGATAATGATAATAAAGAATATCCGGGTAGGCAGGAACGGCAGTATATAATCATGGATAAACTTTAAGCAGGATTAATAATTCCTGCTTTTATTTTTATCGAATAGGAAATTATTATTTCCTATATGATGGGGGATGCAAGAGGGAGAAGTTTTTATTATTTAGGGTTATACTATCATATACAATAGAATATGCAATGCAGCCAAATCTAAAAAAATATACAAATAGTATATAATAGGTATATAATAATAATGGGGAGATTTTTGTATACATAAAGCAGCGGAGTGTGATTATTATGAATGTACAGACGGGAAAGGCGGCTGCCAAGATAAATCTTGCAATTGATGTACTTAGGAAAAGGCCTGACGGTTACCACGAGGTATCAATGATAATGCAGTCACTGGCATTGTTTGATACCATTACTGTCAGGGCAGTGAAAGGAGATATTAAAGTCACTTCCAATAATGACAGATTGCCGGTTGATGAAGGTAATATCGTATATAAAGCTGCCAAATATCTTAAGCTGAAATACAATGTCAAGGAAGGGGCACTTATAAATATTGAAAAAACAATACCTATTGCTGCAGGACTTGCAGGAGGAAGTGCAGATGCAGCACTGACCCTTAAGCTGTTGAATAATGTATGGGATCTTAGGCTGTCCAGGAATGAAATGCTTGAAGCAGGCAAAAAGCTGGGATCAGATGTGCCCTTCTGCATTCAGGGGGGAACTGCATTGGCAGAAGGTACGGGTGAGAAGCTGACACAGTTGCAAGGTATCCCCGAATGCCTTATACTATTAGCCAGGCCTGCTGTAAGCATATCCACAAAGGAAGTATATGAAGGGCTGAAGCTTGAAGAAATCAGGAAAAGGCCGGACATCAGAAATATGATAAAGCATATTGAAGAAAGAAACCTTGAGGGTATAACAGCTTGCATGTATAATGTATTGGAAACAGTGACAGTTAAAAAATGTCCTCAGATAGAGGAATTGAAGAAAAAATTATTGGAGTACGGTGCCCTGGGAAGCATCATGAGCGGCAGCGGGCCGACGGTATTCGGAGTATTCAGGGATACTGCAGCTGCATACGATGCATATGACCATATAAAACATATGGTAAGTGAGGTTTTTGTGGTCAAGACCTCCAATTAAATGTATCATGCAAAGCTTTTTTCCGAAGCATAAAAGTTCAGGCACCTGAATACGGACACTCAGTTAAATTTTTGAAACTAATTTTGCATCAAAATGCCGGTAGGGGGTGATAATAATGGAAAATAACTTTTTAGAATTAAAACTTGACAACTATAAACCATTAAGGGAGGTTGTATTCGATTTAATTAGAGGAGCTATTATCTCAGGAATGCTGAAACCGGGGGAGAGGCTTATGGAGGTGCAGCTTGCGGAAAAAATGGGAGTCAGCAGAACACCTATAAGAGAAGCCATAAGGAAACTGGAGCTGGAAGGACTGGTAATAATGATTCCCCGAAAAGGCGCTTATGTTGCAGATCTTTCCATTAAGAACATTACCGATGTGCTTGAGGTTAGGGCTGCCTTGGAAGGCTTGGCTTCGGGGCTTGCAGCAATAAGGATGACAGAGGAGGAAATCAAGGAGCTGGAATTGGTAGCCAGGCATTTTGAACAGGCCATGAATTCAAATGATGTTGAAGGCATCATACAAACAGATATAGAATTCCATGAAAAGATTTTCAAGTCAACAAGAAACGAAAAGCTGCAGCAGTTGGCTAATAGTCTGATGGAGCAGGTTCAAAGGTTCAGGATAATGTATGTAAATAAATCTGCAAAATCAGTGAATCTGATTAAGGAGCATTACAAGATAGTTGAGGCAATTTCCAAAAGGAACAGGGCAGTGGCCGAAAATATTGCCAAAATACATATCCAGAATGCTGAGAAGGATATGATGCGAATGCTCGGGAACAAAGCCAGGGGCAATGAGAGTCCGTAGGAACCAAGAGGAAGGAAGGGTTGAGCTTTGTGGATGTTATAGTTCTTGCAGGCGGAGAAGAGGGAACAAACAAGGCCTTTTACAGAATAAAGGACAGGTACATGGTAGAACATGTGGTGGGAACCCTTAGAAAATCTGCAGTAATTGACAGGATTGCCGTAGTCGGGCCGAAGGATGAGCTGGAGCCGGCAATCAGCGGCATTGTTGATTATGTCATAGAAGGAACGGGTTCTATAGTAACAAATATTATTCTGGCATTGGAGTGTTTTCCCGAAGCCGATAGGATTCTTGCTGTGACCTCAGACATCCCGATGATTACCAAGGAGGCAATCGAGGATTTTATTGAAAGATGTATGGAGAAGGATGTAGATTTGTGCTACTCAATTGTCGACAAGAAGGTCAACGATCAGAAATATCCGGAAATCAGAAGGACTTATGCACGGCTTTGGGAGGGCCGGTTTACAGGAGGGAATGTATTTTGCTTCAACCCTGCGATAAAGGATAAATGCAGGGACTTTGTGGAAAAGATGCTGGAATACAGGAAAAGTCCTGCCAAGATGGCCGGAGTCCTGGGCTTTGCATTTCTTCTGAGACTTGCCCTGGGGATTTTGACTATCAATGCCATTGAAAGGAAATGCGAGTCTCTTCTGGGAATAAAAGCAGCAGCAATTATCTCGCCTTATCCAGAAATATGCAATGATGTGGACAGGCCTAGTGATTTGGAACTTATAGAAAGATATATGTGATAATTTAAGAATAATGCGACATGGGGACGTTTCTCCTGTCTCGCTTTCAGTGAGACAGGGGAAACGTCCCCGTTTATATACATATATCTTTCTGTTTTTGCAAAAAATAACTCATCAGGGAAGGGAGGATATGGAATGCTTAATGCTATCAAGGAGAATATAAAAGGCTTTATGGATGCTGCGGTATTGGTGACGATGATAGCCATCGGTATATTTTCAATCGCTGTGGATTACAGGTATTTCAAACGGATGAAATTACGAAAGGATTCGGCAGTTTCTCTGGGAATCGGCATAGCATTCATACTTCTGCCCTTTGTGTTTTATTTTATAGGAAAGCTGTAGCGGAGGTGTCCTGATGGGTTTTTTTCGCAAAAAAGAAAAGAAAATGGAGAAGCTGATTATTTCCAAGAGCCTGGACGAAAATATGAAAAGGCTGAAGGAACGACTGAAGGACTGTGATGATATTGTATATAAGGAATTCAGAGTGGGAGTAGAACAGAATCTCAGGTTTCTTCTTGTATATGTAGACGGAATGAGCAGCAGGGATATGCTTAACGATGCAGTTCTTAATGCCTTAATGGTGCATGCAAGAGAAGTGCCCCCTGAAGCAAAGGAACCGGGGGAAGGGCTGTACAAGCTTGTAAGATATGGCGGGCTTCCTGCCTCCGAGCTTGCAGATAAAGACAATCTGGAAGATGCTATTCTGGCCATACTTATCGGAGATGCCGTGCTTTTTATAGACACTACTGAGAAATGCATAATAATAGGTGCTAAGGGCTGGCCTATGAGAGGAGTGTCCGAGCCCAACACCGAGGCATTGATAAGAGGCCCCAGGGATGGATTTACAGAAACCTTCAGGGTGAATACCGCATTGGTAAGAAGAAGAATAAGAGATTCCAGGCTGAAATTGAAGCAGCTGAGGTTAGGGAAGAGAAGCTTCACGGACATAGGTGTCATGTACATTGAGGATATCGTTAGCCCTGAGCTGCTGGAGGAAGTGTTCCGCAGAATAAGCACCATAGATATCGATGCAATAATAGAGAGCGGCTACATTGAACAGCTGATAGAGGATAATTGCATGTCACCTTTTCCCCAGATAAGCGTAACCGAAAGGCCGGATGAAGTGGCAGCTTCACTATATGAGGGCAGAGTGGCAATACTTGTTGACAATTCGCCCTTTGCACTGATTGTACCGACAACACTGAACAGTCTGTTTCAGTCTCCCGAGGATTACTATGACAGATGGTATGTTGCATCCATACTGAGGTTCATCAGATATTTTGCAAGTATTCTTTCGCTGGTGCTTCCTGCATCATATATAGCCGTTACTTCCTTTCATCCGGGCATTCTGCCTGATAAACTTGTAATATCAATGGCGGCGGCGCGGGAAGGAATTCCGTTTCCGGTGGTTATTGAAACCTTTATTATGGAAGTAACTTTTGAGCTTCTGAGGGAAGCGGGCCTCAGGCTTCCTGTGCCCATAGGAAGTGCCATCGGTATAGTGGGCGGTATTGTAATAGGCTCGGCGGCGGTTGAAGCAGGAATAGTAAGCCCTATTATGGTTATCATTGTGGCAATAACTGCAATATCTTCCTTTTCAATACCAAACTACAGTCTCTCAGTGGGATTCAGAATGCTGAGATTTTTCCTAATGATTCTTGCGGGAGTTCTGGGTTTATACGGGATAATGCTGGGGGTGCTTTTAATATTGAGCCACCTGGTAAAGCTTAAAAGCTTCGGGATACCTTACATGTCCCCGTATGTATCCTTTGAGGGAAGCGACTTTAAGGATACAATTGTCAGGGTGCCCACATTCCTTATGGCCAGAAGGCCTATACTACTTGCCAGAAATAGAATAAGGCTCAGGAACAACAGAAACCTGATAAACAGGCCGGAACAGGAGAGTGAAAGAGATGATAAGGAATAATGATATTGTATCACCCTACCAGATTGCAATGATTACCATTATGACTGTAATTTCAGTGGAAGTGTTCTCTATTGCGGCGGATACTGCAGATATCCTTGGAACCGACGGCTGGCTGGTCATTGTAATCTTAGGGATAATAAACATATTCACTGCAATGGTTATTGTAAGGCTGAATTCCATATTTCCGGGCAAGACCATTGCAGAATACAGCCAGATAATAATAGGAACCGTTCCGGGAAAAGTATTGACAAGTTTTTTTGCCATTTACCTGATAATTGTCATAGCCTACGTCACCAGGGTTTTTACGGAGGTAGTCAAGATGTTTCTGTTGTTCAGGACTCCTACTGAGGTAATCATGCTAAGCCTTATACTGGTTTCCACATATATCGTAAGAGGGGGCGTTGAATGTGTTGCAAGGATAAATGAGCTGATTTTTCCCATTTTGTTCATACCGTTTACAATTGTAATGTTGTTTGGGCTTCCCAACATGGATTTCAGCAATTTGCGCCCAATACTGCAAACACCTCCGGGTAAGGTGCTGGCTTCAATTCCAAGGATGATTTTCAGCTTCGGAGGTATAGAGCTTGCCCTATATTATATAGGCTTTATGAAGGAGCCTAAAAAGGCATATAAATCTTTAATAATCTCAGTTCTTTTCATATTATTGTTTTTTGTTATGGTTATAGTCTTTTGTATCGCTGCTTTTGGGGCAAAGAGCACAACAAAGGCAATATGGCCTTTGGTTATGTACATAAGGGGGATCAGCCTTCCCGGACTGTTTATAGAACGGCTTGACGGAGTAATACTGTCCCTTTGGGTTCTGACTGTATTCACCACCATAGTGACGGTGTTTTTCACTGCAAGCTATTCCATATCCAAGGTGGCCGGTACAAGGGAGCAGAAGCAGTATGTATTACCTTTGGTAATAATAATATACTATCTTGCACTGCAGCCGGGCAGTTTAGCTGAACTATACGAATGGGGCAATGCAATTTTTCCCTATGCCGTTTCTGCCTTTATGTATGTGGTGCCGGTTATGCTGCTTATAATAGCCGGACTGAGGAAGCTGGAGGTGAAACAAAATGAAGGCAATTAAAAGGCTGGGAGCGGCAGCGGTAATGTCGTGCTTACTGCTGCTTGCTGGCTGCTGGGATAAAGTAGAGATAGAAGACAGATTGTTTGTATTGGCTATTGGCGTAGACAGCGCTACGGAAGCGGAGCAAAAAATTTCCGAGGACAGGTACACCCTTTCTTTTGTAGCCCCTGTGGTGGATCAGATAATAGAGGGGGAGGGACCTACCTTCCATACATATAAAACGGTGGAAAACAACCTTATTACGTCCTTGACACAGCTTCTGGAAAGGTTTTCAAAAAAACAATTTTTCGGGCATACCAGGGCTATATTTTTTGGTGAGGACATTATGAAAAGCGACAAGCTGCTTAAGGAAGTACTGGATGGTGTATCCAGATACCACGAGCTTCATAACAGCATGTATGCATATATAGTACCCGGCCGGGCTGAGGAAGTATTCGAGGTGAAGCCTATGTACGACAAGCTGCTTGCGCCGTACATTGCAGGAATAACAGAGAACAGCAATTACACCTCAAAGGCCATGAGGCTCAGTCTTTTAGATATGACAATAATGTTGGAAAACCAGCAGGGAGGCCTGGTTATACCCAAGCTTGTCCCGGGGGAGAAGGAAGTCAGGTTAAATGGGGCAGGAGTACTCAAGGGCTATAAGCTTATCGGGTACTTGGGAGACAAAGAGACATCAGTATACAACTGGTTAATGAACAAGGCCAAGGGAGGGGCGATTTCGATTGAGTATAATAACACTCCCACAGTTTTCAGGCACTTCACTTTTAACAGAAAAATCAGGCTGGCAAAGGTGGAGGAGGGGAAAATATATCTCAACTATGAGATGGAAACCGAAGGAAGTATAGAAGAGTATAAGATGGGCTGGAAAATACTGGATAATGTTCTTCTGGAGGAAATCAGCAGGGAAGTGGAAAAAAGGATAGAGGGCGAAAGTGAGAAGCTTATAGAAAAATTTCAGAAACAATTTAAAGCAGACCTTATCGGAGTAAAGGACTATTTGAGCAAATATCAGCCTAAGCTGTACAAGACCATTGAAAAAGACTATGAGAAGTTTTTTACCGACAGCATAGTAGTTGAAGTTACCGCCAACGTCAAAATAAGGAGAGTAGGGCTGATTAAGTGAATAAACCCTTAATAACATGGCAAAAATAACAGATGCGAACAAAATTGCATGGTTTTATTCATTTGTTATAAGGAGGGTTTATAAAATGAAATATAAAATAGGAATTTTTTTGGTTCTTTTCTTCTTCATATTCGGAATTCTTACAAGCATTTACATAAACACCGACAGGGCACTGGCCCGCGTACCTGAAAAGATCATAAGACTTCATGTGGTTGCAAACAGCGATTCGCCCGCTGACCAGCAGCTTAAGCTTCAGGTGAGATATAAAATAATAAGCAGTATGAGCGGGAGATTCGAAGGGCTCAAAGATATTTCCGAGGTAAAGAGCCTTATCCGGGGAAGCCTGGCAGAAATAGAGGCAGCTGCAAGAGAAATCATAGAAGAAAATAAGAAGAACTATGGTGTAAAAGCTGCCTTCACGGAAACGGATTTTCCTGCAAGAACCTATGGAAATCTCACACTTCCCGCCGGGAAATACCAGGCTTTGAAAATAGTAATCGGAGAAGGGAAAGGGAAGAACTGGTGGTGTGTCATGTTTCCTCCGCTGTGCTTCATTGATGTAGCCCATGGGATAGCAACCGAAGAAACCATGAATGAGCTCAGAGCTTCATTGACCGATGAGGAATACAGGCTGCTGCTTTCCCCTAAAGAGCCGGGGGAAGCATCCGTAAAGTTCAGGTTCAAAATATTGGAGTTGGTGAAAAGTATGGGCTTGAGGCTGGCAAGGATGGAAAATTAAATGAATAAAACACCTTCTGTTACAAAAAATAAGGGCAGGAGGTGTTTTTTGTGTTCAACAAGAAATTCGGAAGACTGATTCCTTTTATTATAATAGTGATTATATATGCAGGCTTTGGAGTATGGGTGTATAGTAATTACACAGCTTCCCGGGTAAGCAGTGAAGCTGGAGCAATACTATTAAAATGGGGTTCCAGAGGAAGTACTGTGAGAGAGGTACAGACCAGGTTAAAAAACTGGGGCTTTTACAAAGGAAATGTAGACGGAATATATGGCTGGAGAACAGCAAATGCAGTAAAAGCATTTCAAAGGAAGCACGGACTTAAGGTAGACGGAATAGTGGGCAATACAACTGCAAGATACCTGGGTATCAGGACAGGGACTGCCTCGGCCGGGGGAGGTACATCAAGAAGTAATGAAGTATATACCCTAGCCCAGTGTGTACACGGAGAAGCCAGAGGAGAGCCGTACATAGGGCAGGTGGCGGTAGCGGCAGTAATTTTGAACAGAGTTGATGACCCGAGGTTTCCAAAGACAATCGCAGGGGTAATATATTAACCAGGAGCATTTACAGCCGTAACAGACGGCCAGATGTTTCAGGAACCGGGCTCCACTGCCTTGAAGGCGGCCAGGGATGCGTTGAATGGGTGGGATCCTTCCGGAGGGGCACTATACTACTATAATCCGGCAAAAACAACAAATAAATGGATTTGGTCAAGGCCAATCATCAAGGTGATAGGAAAGCACTATTTCTGCAAATAGGAGTGATACTATGAAATTATTTAAAATGCAGCTGGACAGGAAACAATATCAAAAAGTAACGGTAGTACTTGCTGCGGCTTTGATACTTGCAGGTTTTTTCGGATACAACACCTATTCGGAGAAGAAGCAGTATCAGACTTTTTTACAGAACAGTTACCAGAGATCCTTTAGAGAACTGGTGTCGGATGTGGAAAACATTAAGCTGCTGCTTGAAAAAGCGGAAGTATCCGCCTCTCCGCTGCAGAGCAGTGCCTTGATGTCCCAGACCTGGATGCAGTCCTATTCTGCGGCGGAAAACCTCGGACAGCTGCCAATAACCCATGTTTCATTAAGCAAGACGGAGAAATACCTGAATCAGGTGGGTGATTACAGCTACAGTCTTTCCAGAACCGGCGCCCAGAACAAAAACATAAGTGAAAAGGATATGGATCAGATATCAAAGCTGAGGGCTTATGCAGGGGAACTGCTGGGAGAGCTTCATGAGATGGAGAAGGATGTATCCCAGGGAAAAATCAGGTTTGGTGAAATCCGCAAGAAAGGCAGGCTTGCACTCAGAAGAGCATCCCAGGATGCGGTGGAAGTCAGCTTTAGAAATATTGAGGATAAGTTCAGCGAATACCCGTCGCTGATTTATGACGGGCCCTTTTCCGATAATGTCATTGAAGGAAAACCAAAAGGCTTGGATGGGGAAAATGTAAGCCTTGAAAAAGCAAAAGAAAAGGCAAGGAAGTTTGTAGGGGAGGATAAGGCAGGCAAAATAATTGAGACCAGTTCGGGGAAAGGAAAGATACATACATATGGCCTGGAGGTATCACCAAAAGACAAGGATAAAGGCAATCCGGTCAATATAGACATAACCAAGAAGGGCGGTTATGTGCTTTGGATGCTTAATCCCAGGGATATACCCGAGAAAAAGCTGACGGACTGGCAAGCCAGTGACAAAGCAAAGAAATTCCTTAAGGAGCAGGGTTTTGGAGAACTTACCGAAACATATTTTCTGAAGAATGACAATACGACAACAATAACCTTTATAGGGGTCTCAGAAGACGGAGTGCTGATATATCCTGATTTGATAAAGGTCAAGGTTGCTCTGGATAATGGTGAAATAGTGGGGTTCGACGCTTATCAGTACCTGATGTCCCATAGGAAGAGAGACATCCCGAAACCCAGGCTTACTGAAGAGGAAGCAAGAAAGAAGGTAAGCGAGAGGATAAAGGTAGAAAGGGTGAAGCTGGCTATAATCCCCATGCCAGGCGATAAAGAGCAGCTATGCTATGAATTCAAAGGAAAGTATAATAATTCTGACTACTTTGTGTATATAAATGCAGAAAACGGAAATGAGGAGAATATACTCAGAATAATAAAGGATGAAAATGGAACACTGACGCAGTAATACATTGAGAACCACATTTTCCTTCACATAAAACCGCTTGAATGCACAGACACTATATGTGCAGCAGAGTTAGAATTGCAATTTTATATGCTGTTTAAGGAGGATCAGCTATGAGCAGAAACAGAGGAATGATGTCTGAAAATTTGAAATACGAAATAGCTAGAGAACTCGGCGTTGACAGAATAGTGAGCACTGAAGGCTGGGGAGGAGTATCCTCAAGGGACTGCGGAAACATCGTTAAAAAGGCTATTGAAATTGCTGAGAAAAGCGTAAACGGCAGATAACCGGAAAACCGGGCCGAACCATTTACTGGTTCAGCCCGGTTTTTTTCATAAACTTTTTCCAAAGCCCAGCTTTAATCCCGCAGCTAACTTAGAGTATAATTTTCATTGGCAAAAATAAAGGAAGAGGCAAAATACCTCTTCCCGTCATACAAATCAAACTGTAGAATTCTTTTATTGATTAATAATTTCCATGAGAGTAGAATAATAATAAAGTGGGGAAAATTGCTACTTGTGCTGAATCTATTTTATAAGTTTGGAGGAAGTTTTATGAATGAGAAGCTGAATGTTGCTGTTATATTTGGCGGAAAATCAGGAGAGCATGAAGTGTCTCTAATGTCTGCAACGAATGTGATAAATGCAATGAATAAAGAAAAGTACAATATATACATGATAGGAATAACAAGACAGGGTAAGTGGATGGCATTCAAGGGAGACGTAAGCAAGATTATCGACAGCAGCTGGGAGAAGGAAGCAGAAGAATTGGAAAGAGAGGAAACCATCGATCTTTTATTTTACCGTTTTTTCAAGGATGGTGCCGGAAAAAGAATCGATGTGGTGTTCCCGGTTCTGCATGGGCCTAACGGAGAGGACGGCACGATACAAGGGCTCTTTGAGATGCTGGATGTGCCGTATGTAGGCTGCGGAGTCACGGCTTCCGCCCTGGGCATGGATAAGGCATTTTCAAAGCAGCTTTTCAAGGATGCGGGGCTTAATGTAGGAGAATACTCCGTAGTGCTTAAGAGGGACATTGAGGAAAACATCGATTCGGTTATCAGCCTGATAGAAGACAAATTCACATTTCCCGTATTTATCAAGCCTGCCAATATGGGTTCCAGTGTGGGCATTACCAAGGCGCACAACAGGGAGGAGCTTGTAAGGGGTCTTAAAGAAGCCTGCAAGTATGACAGGAAAGTAATAATTGAAGAAAACATCAACTGCAGGGAGGTTGAGTGTTCCGTACTTGGAAATAACAACCCCGTTGCTTCGGGAATCGGTGAGATAATTCCCAGCCGTGAGTTTTACGATTACGAGGCAAAGTATTTTGATGACGGCAAATCGGTGCTAATAATTCCCGCAGAGCTCTCAAAAGGCAAGACTGAGGAAATAAGGGAGGCTGCGGTCAAAGCATACAAGGCCCTGGACTGCTGCGGAATGGCAAGAGTGGACTTCCTTGTTGAAAAGGAGACGGAAAAGGTATATATAAATGAACTCAATACAATTCCCGGCTTTACAAAAATAAGCATGTACCCCAAGCTTTGGGTTGCGGCAGGAATGAGCTACGGAGAGCTTATTGACCGGCTGATAGAACTGGCTATAGAAAGATACAACGAGTAGGGGAAATACGGATGGGATACAAACTTATCCACATTAAAGGAAATACCTGGTATCTGGACGGAGCTGCCAAAATCGGCATAATAAAAAACACAAAGGACCCGCGCCGGAGTATAGTTATCGATACGGGATTGGATGACGACGCAGGAAGACGGCTGATGAAAGTAATGCAGGAGGAGGGCATGGGAATAGGAGCGATAATAAACACCCATTCTCATGCAGACCACTGCGGCGGCAATCACATAATAAAGAGCAGGACAGACTGTGTTATCTATGCTCCCTCCTTTGACAAGGGCATTATTGAATACCCGGAATTGGAGCCCTTTTATCTGTATTCTGCCTATCCTCTTAAGGAGCTTGATACAAAGTTCCTTAAAGCAAAGGGGACCAGAGTGGATTACCAGTTGGAAAAGGGAAAGCAGAATATAGCCGGAGTGGAGCTTGAAATTGTGCCCCTCCATGGACATACACCGGGAATGATAGGGGTGGCAACTGCTGATAATGTGCTGTTTGCGGGAGACTCCTTTTTTTCTGTATACATATTGGAAAAGCATGGGATTCCCTATTTCACGGGTATCAGGGAGGCAATTGGCACTTTAGAGAGTATGAAGCATATGCATTATGAATATTACGTGCCCAGTCACGGAGATGTCCTTACAGATCCCCAAGATACTCTAAATGCGAATATCAAGATTCTTCAGGATACTATGGAATATATAGCCGATATCTGCTGTAAAGCCTCAGATAGAGAAGAAATTACAGCCAAGCTGATTGAGAAATTTGCAGTAAAGCAGAACATACCGCAGTATTATCTGACGGTATCAACAGCTTCAGCCTTTCTTTCCCACATGACAGGTGAAGGAATATTGACAACACTTTTTGAAGATAATAAATTGAAATTTAAGAGAAAGTAAGAAACTTAACCGGGGCTTGGGACTGTTTCATATCCTGAGTCTCGTATCTAAAATCCTGAAAGGATTTGATTTTATGACCAAAGCTTTAGCCCTTGTTTCGGGAGGACTGGACAGCATATTGGCCGCCAGGCTGATTCAAATGCAAGGAATTGAAGTAATAGGGATATGCTTTACCTCGGCATTTTTCGGATCCAAAAATGCCGAAAAAATGGCGGCACAGATAGAAATGCCCTTGATAGTGGTTGATTTCACGGAAGAGCATCTGAAAATGACAAAGGATCCCAAACATGGATACGGAAAGAATATGAATCCCTGCATCGACTGTCATGCAATGATGCTGAACTATGCGGGAAAAATGCTTGAGGAGCTTAATGCAGATTTTCTGATTACGGGAGAGGTACTTAACCAGAGGCCTATGTCCCAGAATAAGAAATCCCTGGACATAGTGCGGAAGGAATCCGGCTTTGAAGACAAGATACTGAGGCCTCTATGTGCATTGAACCTTCCCCCGACTAAAATGGAAATGGACGGTCTTGTTGACAGGACCAAGCTTTTGGGGATCAGCGGCAAATCAAGAAAACAGCAGATAGAGCTGGCAAAACAGTGGGGGATTAAGGATTATCCTTCTCCTGCAGGAGGCTGCATGCTTACCGAACCGCAGTTTGCCAAGCGCCTTAGAGATTTGTACAGTCACGGCAAGGAGAAGGTGGAGCCGATAGACATCAAGCTGCTGAGGATCGGAAGGCATATGAGAATATCACCTGATGCAAGGCTCATATGTACCAGGAATGAAAGCGAGTATGGCCCTTTAATGGAGCTTGTAAAGGATGAATATTTGATATTTGATACTGCGGACTGCTCCGGCTCAACAGCTGTTCTGATACCCTCGGAAGCCGGGGTGTTCAGCCGTGAGGATATTATGTTTGCTGCTTCCGTTGCAGCCAGGTACAGCAAAGAAAAGGAAAAGGACAGTGTAAGGGTGAAGTTCAAAAAGAAAAACGACAAGGAATATGAATACATATGGGTAAAGCCGGTGGGAGATGAAGACATAAGGAAGGTGCTTCTGTGATAAATCATTTGTAATTTTATTACTGGTAATATATACTTAGAATATAGCAGGTTAATTAACCTGCTTTTTCAGTAAGTCTTATGCCGAATAATCGGCGGCAAAAAAGCAGGATAACTCTAGGTGAAGGAGTGGATGCTTGTTGAATTCTTTATTCAAGGAAAATATTGAGGACATACTGGACATTATTGAGGAAGGCATTCATATTGTTGACAGCTCGGGAATTATAGTATATTACAACAGATTTGCAGCCAAATTGGACAGTATTAATCCGGAAGAAGCTCTGGGCAGGCACATACTTGAAATATATCCTTCCCTGACTGAGGAAACCAGCACAATACTGAGGGTTATAAAGACAGGAAAGCCGATTCTGAACTACGAGCAGACCTTCAAGAATTACAAAGGCATCCAAATAACCACAGTAAACTCAACCATACCTATTATTTCGGGGAAGCGGGTTATGGGTGCTCTTGAAGTATCCAGAGACATAACTGAAGTAAAAAAGCTTTCCTTGAAGGTTGTAGACCTGCAGGCGGAGCTTATGAAGGACGTAAGACCTGAACAAAGCTACGACGGAAACAAGGCATTCTTTAATTTTGCAGATATAATAGGCATATCGGAAGAAATGCTGAAGCTTAAAAAAGATGCCATGGCAGTAGCCTCATCCCCCTCGCCGATTATGGTTTACGGTGAAACAGGCACGGGAAAGGAATTGCTGCTGCATGCCATACACAATGCCAGCCCCCGCAGGGATAAACCCTTCATTGCCCAAAATTGTGCGGCTCTTCCCGAAACCTTGCTTGAAAGCATACTGTTCGGCACGGTGAAAGGCAGCTTCACCGGAGCGGAAAACCGCCCGGGGCTTTTTGAAATAGCTAATGGAGGTACCCTTTTCCTTGATGAAATCAATTCAATGTCCCTTCAGCTTCAGGCAAAGCTGCTGAGGGTAATACAGGACGGCAATGTGAGAAGAGTGGGTGACACAAAAACCATCCACGTTGATGTCAGGATAGTAACGGCCATAAATATTGATCCAAGGCAGGCGGTTATGGATAAGACCCTCAGAGACGACCTGTTTTTCCGGCTGAGCGTAATATCTCTTAAGGTACCGCCTTTAAGGGAGCGGAAAGGGGATATACATTTCCTTATTGAACATTTTATCAAGAAGTATAATAAAAAGCTGCATAAGAATGTCAAATACATCAGCAGCAGTGTTGAGCAGTTTTTCCTGAACTATGCGTGGCCGGGAAATGTAAGGGAGCTTGAGCATGCCATAGAAGGAGCTATGAATATAACAGAGGGTGAGATTATTGAAAGCAAGTGCCTCCCCCATTATCTGGGAGAGATTTTTAACAAATTCGATTTCACAAAGGAGGATCGTGAAATTAAATCCCTAAAGGAGGCGTTGTACAATCTGGAAAGAAGCCTTATCGAGAAAGCCCTTAAAAAGTGTGAGGGCAATGTTACAAAGGCAGCGGAGCTGCTGGATATACCAAGACAAACACTGCAGTATAAAATAAGCAAGTATATTATCAAAACCGGCAATGCCGGATTTTAGGCAAAATTAAGTAAATTCCGGAAGGGATGCCGCAAAACTAATTAAGCAGTATGCGGGATCCCTTTTTTATTTAATGTCGTTATCATGGAATACCCAAGGCTTCTCGTGTTCGTATCTGGCACCTGAAAAATATTGGCATATTACTTGCTTATATAGAATAGAAACAGCAGATAGCGTTTGCAACCAGAGACTAGTGGCTGTTTTGCGAAGCTAAATATTAAGGAGGAAGAACAGTACATGAAAAAGGGATGCAAATATGGTACTCACAGGGTAATTGAACCGGCAGGCGTTTTGCCGCAGCCTGCAAACAAGGTTGACAACAACATGGATGTGCTTTATGATAACGAAATACTAATAGATGTACATACCTTGAACATAGATTCTGCCAGCTTCACACAAATAGAAGGGCAGGCTGCCGGAGATGAAAAGAAGATAGCGGAAATCATGCTGGATATAGTAGAAAAGCAGGGTAAGCACAGGAATCCTGTAACGGGCTCCGGCGGAATGCTTGTCGGCACTGTTGAGAAGATAGGGCCAGCGCTGAAAGGGAAGACCGATCTGAAGGTCGGAGATAAGATAGCAACTCTTGTATCACTTTCACTTACTCCTCTCAGAATAGATAAAATCAAGGAAATCAGAAAAGAAATAGATCAGGTTGATATAGAAGGAAAAGCGATACTATTTGAAAGCGGAATTTATGCGGTGCTTCCGAAGGACATGCCGGAAAAGCTGGCGCTGTCGGCCCTCGATGTAGCCGGTGCTCCCGCCCAGACTGCCAAGCTGGTGAAGCCCGGTGACACGGTATTTATAATAGGTGCAGGAGGAAAATCCGGAGTTCTCTGCAGCTATGAAGCAAAGAGAAGAGCAGGAGTAACTGGAAAAGTAATAGGCTGCTGCGGAAGCCCGAAGAGTGCAGACAGACTGTTGAAGCTGGGATTCTGCGATGAGGTTTTTGTAGGAAATGCTAAGATGCCCGTAGAAATAATGAACAAAGTATCTGAATATACAAATGGCCATATGGCCGATATTACAATAAACTGTGTAAACATACCCGACACAGAGATGGCAAGTATACTTGCTACAAAAAATACGGGAGTAGTATATTTCTTCAGTATGGCCACCAGCTTTACAAAAGCAGCCCTGGGGGCTGAAGGGGTAGGAAGCGATGTCACTATGATAATCGGAAACGGCTATACCAAGGGGCACGCCGAATTAACCCTCCAGATACTCAGAGAGAGTGAAAAGCTCAGGAAATTGTTTACTGAGATGTATGCATAGAATAATTTTAAGGAGGTATGCGAATTGAGGAATTACAAGGATATTCCATTGTGGAAGGATGTTTCTCCTGAGCAGTGGAATGATTGGAAATGGCAGGTATCCAACAGGATAACTACAGCAGACCAACTGAAGCAGGTAATTGAACTTACTCCCGAAGAAGAGGCAGGAGTGAACGAATGCCTGAAGACCTTAAGGGGGGCAATTACTCCATATTATGCATCACTTATGGATTCCAGGAATCCCCATTGTCCTATCAGGAAACAGGCTGTCCCTACATCTTTGGAGCTTCATAAAGCAGATGCGGACATGCTGGACCCTCTTCACGAGGATGAAGACTCACCTGTACCGGGATTAACCCATAGGTACCCCGACAGGGCACTGCTGCTCATTACCGACCAATGCTCAATGTACTGCAGGCACTGTACAAGAAGAAGATTTGCAGGGCAGCACGACGAGCAGATGCCTATGGAAAAAATAGAAAAAGCCATCGAATACATAAAAAATGCTCCCGTTATAAGAGATGTGCTTCTCTCAGGGGGAGATCCGCTGCTTGTGCATGATGATGTGCTGGAGTATATAATTAAAAAACTTAGAGAGGTAGAGCATGTTGAAATTGTCCGTCTCGGTTCAAGAACTCCTGTGGTAATGCCCCAAAGAATAACCGACGATCTTGTGAACATGCTTAAGAAATATCATCCCTTATGGTTCAATACTCATTTCAACCATCCTGTGGAGATTACCCCGGAATCCTCAGCCGCCTGCAACAAGCTTGCCGATGCCGGGATAGTCCTTGGAAACCAGTCGGTGCTTTTAAGAGGAGTGAATGATTGTGTCCACATAATGAGAGAACTGGTTCACGAGCTGGTAAAGATTCGCGTAAGGCCATATTATATTTATCAATGCGACCTTTCCTTCGGGATAGAACATTTCAGAACTACAGTATCCAAGGGGATTGAGATAATTGAAGGCCTCAGGGGGCATACCTCCGGCTTTTGTGTACCGACCTTTGTTGTCGATGCGCCGGGAGGCGGCGGAAAGACTCCGGTAATGCCCCAATACGTTATTTCTCAGAATAAGAATAAAGTAATACTCAGGAATTTTGAAGGTGTTATAACCACATACACAGAGCCTGAATACATAGAAGAACCATGTACCTGTGATGTATGCACCGGCAGGAAGGAAGATAAGCTTTCAGGCGTAGCGGGACTTCTGGAAGGAAACGCAATGAACCTGGAGCCGACAGAAATGCTCCGCAAGGACAGGGCAAGAGCAAGACATAAGTAAAGGACACGGGGACGTTTCTCCTGTCCCATGTCTACATGTCCTGCATGTCCCAAAGGAGCCAGAATCAGGAGGACCTTGATGAATCAGCTTATAGACCTTATATACCCTCAAAACAAAATAGTATCAATAGTAGGCACCTGCAAGAATGCCGGCAAGACTGTGACTTTGAATGAGATAATCAATCAGGCCCACGAAAAGGGAATAAGGCTGGGCCTCATTTCCACGGGCAGGGACGGAGAGCGGAAGGATGTGCTTACCAATACCGAAAAGCCTCCCATTTTTGTCAGGAGGGGTACGATTCTGACCACGGCAGAGAGCGCAATAAAAGGAGAACACGCAGGTTTGGAGATATTCAGAGTGACTGACTACAATACTCCTTTGGGGAGGGTTGTCATCGGTCGTGCCGCGGAGGACGGATATGCTGAAATATCAGGGCCCCACTCATCCCTTACCATAAGGAATATGTGTATTGAAATGCAGGAATTGGGAGCTGAGTTGGTATTGATCGACGGGTCACTGGACAGGCGGGCCTCGGCAGCACCTTATGTTTCCGACGGAACCGTGCTGGCGACAGGTGCCGCACTGGCCCGGAGCATCAGCGGGGTTGTGGAAAAGACGATTCATATTGTTAATACGTATTCAATCCCTGTGGTTGAGGATGAATATATAAGGGATATAGCATACAGTGCCATTGACATGGGAAAAACAGCCTTGATTGCCGTGGACGGCAGTGTCAAATACATTGACACCGTTACCTCACTTCGATCCGGAGATATAATCTCGGAGCAGCTTGAAGAGAACACCGGCAGTGTAGTACTGAGCGGCTCGGCAACTGTAGACACAGTGAGAGATATGCTGTTGAACATGAAAAGCAGCTTCAGGATCATAGTGAAGGATCCTACCAGGATATTCATACCTGCTTCGGATTTTGCCATACTTCAAAAAATGGGCATGATGCTTCGGGTGCTGGAAAATGTAAATATCATAGCCATAACAGTAAATCCCTATTCCCCGGAGGGCTGCTGCTTTGAACCCTCCCGACTGCTTGAGGCTATGAGAAGTGCAGTATCCCACATACCTGTTTTTGATGTAATTCAAGGAGAAAAATTAACATGCTGATGGATCAAAATACAAAAACAATACTGGAATTCGAGAGGGTTCTGGAAGGGCTGCACCCTATGACTCCCTTCGGCCAGAAGCTTAAGAATAATATCAGGGCTTATGAAGCCTGCGAAAAGGAGCAGCTGTTGGAAGAACTGGACAGGGTGTCTGTTCTGAAGGAGCTTATAAATTCGCAGAGAGCCGTATTTGTCGAAATAAGGACACAAATGAGGCTGGTAAAGGATATCAGAAGGTCCGTGGAAAGGTGCATAGCCGGAGGAGTACTGAATGTTGTTGAGTTTTTTGAACTGAAGAATTTCGTATATATAGCGAAATCAATATCAAAAAGTCAGAAGGCTCTCCATTGGGCTGTGCCTGAAAAATATGCGGTTAAGGAGCTTCAGTGGGTGGAGGCCATACTTGACCCTGAAGGCAGCGGTATCAAGACATTCTATATTTATGACAGCTACTCGGAGGCTTTGGTGGAAATAAGGAAACGGAAAGCATCTTGCGAGCACAAGCTGGATGTTTTGAAAAAAGAGGCGGTAAAGAGGGCGGAGGCTGAGCTTGGAATGCCGGTGAGAGCCAGCGGGGAAATAACCGTCAGCAAGTCTCAGGCCAATCTTATTAAAAGGCTTAATGAAAACAACATGCTTCAGCTTGCGGGGGAAACATATATAAATGTAACCTACAGGGTAAAGCCCGGAGAAGAAATGCTGGAGCTTATGAGGGAAATGGAAGAATTGAAGGGTGAAGAGGCAGTAGAAGAGGCGCTGGTATTGGAGAAGCTTTCAGGGCAGATAGCAGTAAGAGGCGGCGAGATACTTGAGGTTATGGATGCCCTGGCAGAATTCGACCTGGTCATAGCAAAGGCATACATGGCCAACGGTTACAATGGAATAAAGCCTGTAATCTGCGATACCGAAAGGCTTGTTATAGTTAAGGGGAGGCATCCCCTGGTAGAGGCAAGCCTCAGAAGGAAAGGGAAATCCTTTACCCCCATAAGCATCAGACTGGATCAGGGAGTTACACTTATAACCGGAGCAAATATGGGAGGCAAGACCGTATCCCTGAAGATGGCGGGATTGCTTGCGGCAATGGCGCAATATGGATTTCTCGTACCTGCCGATTATATGGAGATGGATATGAATGGTTATATATATATTTCCGCCGGAGATGAACAGTCAATAGATATGGGCCTCAGCACCTTCGGCGCGGAAATCCGCTCGGTTAAGGAAGCACTTATGAGAGCGGAAGAAAAAGGGCTGATACTCATAGATGAACTGGCCAGGGGAACAAATCCCCATGAGGGTTGTGCATTATCAAAGGCAATAATAAGTTATCTTAAAAATAAGCCCTGTATAGCCGTTATTACGACTCATTTTGACGGGCTTGCAGGAGAAGACATCAGGCATTTGCAGGTTAAGGGGCTTAGGGATATGGATTTTAAGAGTATAAAGGATCCTGATGCAATATCGGAATATATGGATTACACTCTAATAGAAGTAGAAGGGGAATCCAAGGTTCCTAAGGATGCAATAAACATATCCCGCCTGATGGGAGTACCTGAAGAAATACTGCGCCAGGCGGAAGAAATGATGGAGGTGTATCATGAGCAGTCTTAAGCTTGACAGAAGACTAATAGACAGCGCAAGAGAATCAGCCGGGCAAATAGCGGAAGATATACAAAAATTCATTGACATTCATACTACGGTGGCAGTGGAAAGAACAGTTACAAGACTTTTCGGAGTTGATGGCATAAACGACGTGGGAACCCCTCTTCCCAATATACTGGTGGATAATATCAAGAAGGCCGGCGGCCTTGGCATCGGAGCGGCCTATTTTCTGATGAATGCAGTCTTAAATACGGGACTGTCAGCCCAGGAGATTGCTGAAAAGGTATCATTGGGAGAGCTGGATTTGACCAGGCTGCCTGCAAGGCCTGAGAAGGAAATTAAAGACAAGGTTTATGAGCTGGCATCAAAAATGGTCCAAAGGATAAAATGCAACAGGGAAAAGCGGAATGAATATCTGAGCACAATTGGGGAAGGCAGAAAGCCATATCTTTATGTAATTGTGGCTACCGGAAACATATATGAAGACGTAATGCAGGCACAGGCAGCTGCGAAGCAGGGTGCGGATATCATAGCAGTCATAAGGACGACAGGCCAAAGCCTTCTGGATTATGTTCCCTATGGAGCCACTACCGAAGGCTTCGGAGGAACATATGCAACCCAGGAGAATTTCAGGATAATGAGAAAAGCTCTTGATGAAACAAGCAGGGAGGTAGGAAGATATATAAGGCTCTGCAATTACTGCTCGGGGCTCTGCATGCCTGAAATAGCCGCAATGGGCGCAATGGAAAGGCTCGATGTAATGCTTAACGACGCATTATACGGAATACTTTTCAGGGATATAAACATGCAGAGAACCTTGGTGGATCAGAATTTTTCAAGGATAATCAATGGTTTTGCCGGTGTAATTATCAATACGGGTGAAGATAACTACCTTACAACAGCGGATGCTGTTGAAGAAGCCCATACGGTATTGGCCTCCCAGTTCATAAATGAGCAATTTGCCCTCAAAGCCGGAATACCCGAAGAACAGATGGGCTTAGGACACGCCTTTGAAATGGAACCCGGAATTGAGAACGGTTTCCTTCTTGAGCTTGCCCAGGCGCAGATGGCAAGGGAAATATTCCCCAAAGCCCCTTTAAAATACATGCCTCCTACAAAATATATGACAGGGAATATTTTTAAGGGACATTTGCAGGATGCGCTTTTCAACATAGTATCAATTTGGACCGGTCAGGGCATCCAGCTTCTTGGCATGATGACGGAAGCCTTGCATACGCCGTTTATGTCCGACAGGGCTCTGTCCATAGAGAATGCGAGATATATATTCAACAATATGAGAAGCATCGGAGATGAAGTGGAGTTTAAAGAAGGCGGAATAATCCAGGCCAGAGCTGCAGAAGTGCTTGAAAAAGCTGCTGCGCTTTTGAAGGATATTGCAGAAGAAGGGCTTTTTGCGGCTCTTGAGCAGGGCAAATTCGCAGGAGTGAAGAGAAGCAGGACGGGAGGTAAAGGGCTGGACGGTGTAACGGAGAAGGATGAGAAATACCTGAATCCATTTATAGAATTGATGTTGAAATAATGAAATGGAGGTAGATTATGAGTTCTGGCTTGTATTCAATGGATAAGAGGGATTATGATATAAGCTTTGATCCTAAAAGAGTGAAGTCCTATGGAGATACAATGAACGACGGCAAGGTGCAGCTGAGCTTTACTCTGCCGATTCCGGCAGATGAACTGGCAAAAGAGGCTGCCAAGCTTTATGCAATGAAAATGGGACTTGAAGAACCCGGTGTAGTGCATATGGCAGACCTGGGAGTTGGGTACTCCTTCTTTGTAGTCTACGGAAGCTGCATTCATACTATCGATATAACGGATATTAAGGTGGCTAAGGTTGAAAGCTCCGTAATGAGTATGACTGAAGTGGATGAATACATAAGAAAGAACATAGGGAGAAAGCTGGTGGTAGTGGGTGCCAGCACAGGCACCGACGCTCATACCGTCGGAATCGATGCAATTATGAACATGAAGGGCTATGCAGGGCATTACGGCCTTGAAAGATATGAAATGATAGAGGCTTATAATCTTGGGAGCCAGGTGCCCAATGAAGAATTTATTAAGAAAGCTGTGGAGCTTAATGCCGATGCACTTCTTGTATCCCAGACGGTAACACAGAAAAACATACATGTGCAGAATATGACCAATCTGATTGAGCTGCTTGAAGCGGAGGGGCTCCGGGACAGATTTATGGTAGCTTGCGGAGGCCCGAGGATAACCCATGAGCTTGCAAAGGAGCTGGGTTATGATGCAGGCTTCGGAGTCGGCACCTATGCGGAGGATGTAGCATCCTTCATATGCCAGGC